>DATGOL010000068.1:0-23785 GCA_035306065.1 Gemmatimonadales bacterium
CGTAACGCTGGATGCCGCCGCCACACAGCAGCTTCGCCAGGAGCTTCGCCAGTCGGTGGAACCCACCAAGTACACGGTACGGGCGGGGGAGAAGATCATCGGGGCGCACGAGGTAATCGGGCGCGAGGAATACGAGAAGCTCCGTGCCCTCCGCGACCAGCTGCAGAACGTTTCCACAGGCCTCAGCGCTTCGCTCGGGCGCGCGTCAGGTGCGATCCTGTTCAACCTGGTACTCGTGGGTATGCTGGGCCTCTCGCTGCTTCTTTTCAGGCCGCAGCTCTATGAGTCCATGCGCGTAGTACTGCTTATCGCGCTGATGTTCGTGCTCGTTCTGGTGATCTCCCGGCTCATCGCTAGCAATCCGGAAACGATGCACGTGGAGCTCATTCCAATTGCGCTCGCGGCAGTAACGCTGAGTATCCTGCTGGATGCCAGGATATCCATGATTGCCACTGTGATTCTGGTGGTGCTCATCGGTGGCCAGAACGTGTTCCGTGGCACGAATGCGCTGTTCGTGAGCCTGATTGCGGGTGTGGCAGCTGCATTCAGTGTACGCAGCGTGAGGCGGCGGGATCAGGCGTACAGGTCGATTCTCACCATTTCGGCTGCATACGCGATTGGTGCCATCGCAATCGGAATGAACCTCGGCTGGCCTGTGGCTGACATCATGCGCAGTGCTGGGTGGGGCGTTCTGAATGCTTTTGTCAGTGTCTCGCTGGCGTTCCTGCTGCTGCCGAGCACAGAGGAGTTCACGGGCATCGACACATACCTGAAGCTCCTGGAGTGGTCAGATCTGAACCGTCCGCTGCTGCAGCGGCTGAGTCTCGAAGCTCCCGGAACGTTCGCGCACACGATCATGATGGCGAACCTGGTGGAAGCCGGAGCGAATGCCATCGGCGCCAACGGGCTTCTGGCTCGTGTAGGTACGTATTACCACGACATAGGCAAGCTCAAGAAGCCGCAGTATTTCGTGGAGAATCAGCCCAAGGGCCGCAACCCTCACGACAAGCTGAAGCCTACCACCAGCGCACAGATCATTCGCAACCACGTGATTGCGGGTGTTGAGCTCGCCGATGAACACAAGCTTCCCCAGGCCGTGAAAGCTTTCATCACCGAGCATCACGGTACTGGCGCAATCACGTACTTCTATGAGAAGGCGCGCGAGCGGGACGGCGCTGTTCCAAATCCGCAGGAGTTCCAGTATCCGGGGCCGATACCGCAAAGTGCGGAAACGGCAATTTGCATGCTGGCGGACGGGGTTGAAGCATCCATGCGCGTGCTGAACGATCCAACTCCCGAGAAGATTCGTGAGGTGATTGATCACATCGTTCGCCAGCGCATGGAGCAGGGACAGCTCAACGAGGCACCGTTGACACTCGCTCAGATCGAGGTCATGAAGCGTGAGTTCGCCCGGGTTCTCAACGGCATGTATCACAACCGAATCGACTACCCCACGGCGAGCGGGGGTGTATCCTCCGAGTTCGTAGCCGCTACATGAGCTTACAGGTTGCCGTTGCGTTTAACGCCATTCGCAGCCCACTCACTCGGGATGCGGTGGCCGGGTTGGCTCGCAAGGTGCTGAACTCGGAGGGTATGCGACACGCGGAGCTCTCCATCGCACTCGTGGATCCGAAGTCGATGGCGGAGCTTAACGAGAATCACCTGGGCCACGCTGGCACCACGGACGTAATTTCGTTTGGCTTCCTGCCGTCTCATGAAGGTGCACCGCTCGTTGGCGACATCTACATATGTCCGGATGTGGCGCGAGGAAATGCGCGCACACACGGTTGTTCGCTGCGCGAGGAGATTGCGAGGCTCGTGATTCATGGCACCCTGCACGTGCTCGGTCACGATCATCCGGAAGGCTCGCATCGGATGGAGTCACCCATGTGGCAACGTCAGGAAGCACTTCTTCAGTCGTGGCTCGAGGCGGTGGCAGCATGACGCCGCTGATCATGCTCGTTGCCATGTTGTCGGTAACCGTTGCCGCCGGTGCGGCCGCGGCGGATGCAGCGCTGTCAGCAGAGAGCGCGGACCCTCCGAGTCGGCGCTCCATCCCTCGTACCCAGCCGCTTGACGACCTCTACCGGCGCCTGCCGTCGGTTCTCTCGCTCACGAGAGTCGTTGCCTACCTGATAGCCGGTGCTACCGCATGGTCCGTGGTGGAGGACATGCGCGCCCAGCGAGGTGTGCTGCTCTGGGCACTGGTGGCCCTGGCAGTGGTGTTCGTAGTGGAAGCCGGATCCCGGATGTACGGTGAGCGCAATGCGGCCGCCGCCCTCGCCAGGCTATCGCCGCTGCTCCGGGGACTGGACCTGCTGCTGGCCATGCTCCGTGTTCCAATCCAGAATGTGGAACGACTCTTCGAACGTCTGTTCCCCCAGCGTAATCCGGACCCGCTGGAGCGCGACGAGATGGCCGAGAGTTTTCGCAGGATGGTTGCGGAAGAGGCAGAGGTTTCCAGTAATGAGGCTGCAATCCTCTACGGAATCTTCTCGCTGCGCGATACGGCCGTTTACGAGATCATGGTGCCGCGCGTAGACGTGCTCGGTATCGAGCGCGACGCTCCGTGGAATGAGGTACTGGACCGTGTGCGAGCGTCCGAGCACTCCAGGTTGCCGGTGTACGCGGAAACTCTGGACGAGATCATTGGCATCATGCACGCCAAGGACATGCTGCCATTCGTGCTGGACGATGAAGTTCCGCCTGACGGGTGGGAGACGCTGTTACGGCCGGCCATGTTCGTGCCGCGCACGAGGCTCATTGGCGAGCAGCTGCGGGACTTTCGCGCCAGCGGTACGCACATGGCCATTGTAGTGGATGAATTCGGCGGGACTGCAGGCCTCGTGACGATCGAGGACGTGCTCGAGGAAGTGGTCGGCGAGATTCGGGATGAGTACGACGAGGAGGAGCCCGAAATCGAGGTGCGGGATGGCACCCGGTTCTGGCTGTCCGGCCGCGTGACACTCGAGGAAGCGGGTGAGCTGCTTGGTCTCGCCCTGGAGCGCGAGGGCATCAGCACCGTGGGAGGCCTGGTCTATGAGGAGCTCGGACGGGTTCCAAGACCCGGCGAGACATTCATGATGGACGGCTTCCGGGTAATCGTGGAGCAGGTTCAGCGCCGCAAGGTTCGCCGCGTGTATTTTGAGCGCGCGGGTGTCGAGGCGTCAGGCGGGGAGGCAGACGAATGAGATCGATCTGGGTCATTCTCATTGCGGCTACCCTGATACTTGCCTGGCTCACCATCGCGTCCACGGCCATAAGAGTGGTTAGCCGAATATGGATGCGCGACTGGGTGGAACGCGGCGGACGCAGCGCACATGCGTTTCGCAGCTACCTGGAACGCCCGCAGCGGTTGCTGGCGTCCGCGAGTGCGGGAGCCGGGCTGGTACTGCTTGCAACCGGAGCAACGCTGGACGCGAGGTTCAACACCGTAGCTCGCGACTACGTGATTGCCATGCTGGTTGCGATTGTCGTGCTCGCACTTTTCGGCCAGTCGTTGCCTCGAGCGCTTGCACGCCACTGGCCAACACGGCTCGCTCCGCCACTCGTGTGGCTGCTCGGCGGTCTGAGCGCAGTGCTCGATCCGATTGCTTCACTGGGCCGAAAGGTGCTGCCTGCCGCATGGAGGCGACCGCCCAACGACGACACTTTTGAGGAACTGTTGCGCGAAGGCCTTCTGGAAGGAGTCGGGAGCCGCGAGGAGATTGCGACGATCGCGATGATCGTGCAGTTCGCCGAGAAGACCGTGGGGCAGGTGATGACGCAGCGCTTTGAGGTGTTCGCGGTGGAGGAGTCCATGCCGCGTGATCAGATGGCGATTCGAATCTCGCATTCCAAGTACACCCGGGTACCGGTATACCGCGGTTCACTCGATCAGATTGTGGGAATGCTGCATGCGTTCGACCTGTTGAAGGGATCAGCAGCGCTCGATGAACTTCCGCTCCGGCCCATCATTCACGTTCCCGTGGATATGATGTGCAACGAACTGCTGTTCCGCATGCTGCGTGCGAGCAGGCAGTTGGCAATCGTTCAGGACAGCGCAGGTAAGACCGTGGGTCTCGTAACGCTCGAGGACCTGTTGGAGGAACTGGTTGGAGACATTCGGGATGAGCATGATGAACCGGCCACAGCTGCCTGACGCCTGGAGGATCGAGTGACTGGTAAGGTGGCCGCGGATACTGCGCGAGTGTTGGAAGGGGTTGCGGAAAGGCGTCCCGCTTCGATTGCGCGAGCCCTGACCATGGTGGAAGATCAGCGGCCAGGCTTCGAGCGGTTGCTCGCCGAGCTTCATCCCAGGCTGGGCCATGCACGTCGTATTGGTATTACGGGTCCGCCAGGCGCGGGGAAGAGCACGCTGACTACCGCGCTTGCGGCAGAATTGCGGAAGCAGAACCTCACTACCGCAATCGTGGCGGTTGACCCCACCTCTCCATTTACCGGTGGGGCCCTGCTTGGCGACCGGATCCGGATGGAGCGTGTGGCACTCGATCCTGGCATTTTCATCCGTTCATTGGCCACACGCGGTTCACTCGGCGGATTGTCGCATGCTACACGAGATGCAACCGATGTGCTGGATGGCGCCGGCTTCGACGTGATTCTCATCGAGACGGTGGGCGTAGGCCAGAGCGAGCTGGATGTTGCGCGGGTGGCCGACAGTGTCGTGGTCACACTGGTGCCCGAGTCCGGGGACGCAATCCAGACTCTGAAAGCCGGCCTCATGGAAATCGCGGACATCTACGTGGTGAACAAGTCCGACAGACCCGGTGCCGACCGCCTGCGCACGGATATCGAAGTCATGCTCGGCATGCGTGGCGGGGCGCATTACGCCAACGTTCCAGCGCACCACGGCGTGGACATGAAGCGTCTGATGAATCCGGGCAGGGCAGCACGCGAGGCGGCCAGGGCTGAAGAGCCGGCCAGGTGGACGCCTCCAGTGCTGCGCGCAGTGGCCAGCAAGGATGAGGGCGTGGTTGAGCTGGCGGAGGCCTTGCACCGGCACGCGCGTTATCTTGAAACCACTGGGGAGCTTCGTGCACGCAGGCGCCTTCGGTTGCGGGAACGGGTGGTGGATGCAACCGAGCGGAAGGTGCACGAGCATTTCTGGCGAGACCCGGGTATCGTGTCGCTGCTCGACGAGCGCGTTCCCGAGCTCGAGGCCGGAACTACCAACCCTTTTACCGTGGCAAATGAGCTGCTCGTGCTTGGCGGGGAGCTACTGACGAGGAGCCGTACATGACATCTACAGGCGAACTGCAGCACGCCATTCGCGAACAGCAGGCAGAGCTGGACCGCCTTCGTGAGGAAGTTGCGAACTGGCGAGCTCGTTACGAAAAGGCGGCAAAGCGCGAGGAGCTGTTTGCCAACTCCTCAGGCGACGTCAATGCAGTCTACACCGCAATCGACGTAGCCGGTGAGGAGCACGAGTCTCCTCCGATGCCGGGCGACTACCCGTACACCAGGGGAATACATCCTTCAGGTTACCGTGGCCGGCTCTGGACCATGCGTCAGTTCGCCGGCTTCGGCAGCGCGCTGGACACCAATCGTCGGTTCAAGTTTCTGCTTTCGCAGGGACAGACGGGGCTCTCGGTGGCGTTCGACTTCCCAACGCTGATGGGCTATGACTCCGACCACGTAAGGTCGGAAGGCGAGGTGGGCAAGACCGGCGTTGCGATCTCGAGCCTGGCAGACATGGAGACGCTGTTCGACGGCATCCCGCTCGATCAGGTGTCAACGTCCATGACGATCAACGGTCCCGCCGTAATCCTCTACGCTTTCTATGTTGCGGCAGCGGAGAAGCAGGGTGTGTCGCCGGACCGCATTCGTGGAACGGTGCAGAATGACATCCTGAAGGAGTACATGGCGCAGCACGCCTGGTGCTTCCCGATAGAGCCGGCGCTGCGTTTGATCATTGACTGTTTCGACTGGTCATCGAAGAATGCGCCGCAGTGGAACACCATCTCGATCAGCGGCTACCACATCCGTGAGGCAGGGTCCACCGCGGTTCAGGAACTCGCCTTCACGCTTGCCAACGGCTTTACCTACGTGGAGCGCGGCATCGAGCGCGGACTGAACGTAGACGACTTCGCGCCGCGCCTCTCGTTCTTCTGGGACGTGCACAACGACTTCTTCGAGGAAGTGGCCAAGATGCGTGCTGCACGTCGCATCTGGGCGCGTCGTATGAAGGAGCGGTATGGCGCGAAGGACCCGCGCTCGTGGATGCTGCGCTTTCACTCGCAGACGGCCGGAGTGACGCTTACCGCCCAGCAGCCAATGAACAACATCGTACGTGTGGCATACCAGGCGCTGGCAGCGGTTCTGGGCGGCACGCAGTCGCTGCACACCAACTCTATGGACGAAACGCTCGCGCTTCCAACCGAGCATGCTGTTCAGGTTGCGTTGCGAACGCAGCAGATTCTTGCGTACGAGACGGGCGTACCGAACGTGGTGGACCCGCTCGGAGGCTCGTATTACGTGGAGAGCCTTACCGACAAAATGGAGCGTGAGGCAGAGGAGCTGTTCCAGCAGATCGATGAGCAGGGCGGCGTGGTGGAAGGTCTCGAGCAAGGCTGGTTCCAGCGGCGTATTGCAGAATCGGCTTCGCGGCAGCAGTGGGAACTGGAGCAGCACAGGCGAACGATCGTGGGAGTGAACAAGTTCCACACGGAAGAAGAGGAGCTCACCATTCCACTCCTCAAGGTTGGTGAGGAGGCAGACCGGCTGCAGCGCGAGCGACTGGCCGCACTGAGGGAGACGCGGGACAACGCACTGGTGGAGCAGCGGCTGTCGGCACTTCGTGAGGCAGCGCGCGGCGATGACAACCTCATGCCCTACATACTTGATTGCGCCCGCGCTTATTGCACACTCTTCGAGATTCGGGCAGCGCTGGAAGATGTGTTCGGCGCCTATCGTGAACCGGTGTTCTTCTGAGCATCCTGCGAAAGACACCAGGCCCCGTGCGTACGGGAGCGCGTCGCAAGGCCACTGATGCCGGTTCCGGCCTCGGAGGCCGCACCCCCAGGGACACTCCTGCATCTGCCCCCTCGAACTGGTGGGCGTCGTACTTCGACGACCAGTACCTGCTCGAGTATGAGCCGCTCTTCACACCGGAACGGGATCGTCGTGAGGTAGCGCGGCTGCTCGACATACTGGGCCTGCCTGCGGGCGCCCGCGTGCTCGACTGCCCCTGTGGTCAGGGCCGGCATGCAACGCTGCTTGCGGAAGCAGGGTTCGAGGTGGACGGCGTGGACTACAGCTCAGACCTGCTTGCTATTGCCAGGAAGGAGAGCCTTCCGCGCAACCTTCGTTATCGCAAGGCAGACATGCGGAAGCTGCCGATCAGGTGGAAGGGCAGGTTCGACGTCGTCGTGAACCTGTTCACGTCGTTCGGGTTCTTCCTGGACGCACGTGATGATCGCAAGGTTCTGGCTGAGTTTTCGCGAGTGCTTGCGGATGGTGGAAGGCTCATCTGGCACGGCGGAAGCAGGGATGGCGTGATGGCGCGCTTTCTGGAACGCGACTGGTGGCAGGTGGAAGACGGCACCATGGTAGCGCATGAGCGAAGCTTCGATCCTCTAAGTGGGTTTCTTACCGTCCACTCCACCTGGCAGGGCCGGAAGCGTGGCGGTGAGCGCGAGCATCGAATTCGCCTCTACACCGCTGACAGGCTCGCGGAGATGTGTGCATCGGTAGGTCTCGTTGTGGAGGAGGCCTGGGACGGCTGGAACGATCGTCCGCTTCACCGGCGCTCCACCGAGATGCTGCTGGTGGCTCGCAAGGAATAACTTTTCGCGCGCGTTGCCGCCCGCGGCGACAGAGGACTACACTATCACAATCGGCATGACTCAATGTTCATGAGACGCCGAGTTGAGAAGGCGCCACACGCGGTGCCGCTTGCCATCAAGGGAATTAACTAATGCATCGTCCCATTCGGGTGCTCGTTGCCAAACCAGGACTGGACGGACACGACCGCGGCGCAAAGGTGGTTGCTGCCGCATTGCGTGACGCCGGCATGGAAGTGATCTATACCGGTCTTCACCAGACCCCGGAGATGATTGCCACTGCGGCCGTACAGGAGGACGTGGACGTAGTGGGACTGTCAATTCTCTCCGGCGCGCACATGCGCCTCTTTCCGCGAGTGCGAGAGCTGCTCGTTGAAGCGGGGCGCGACGACATCCTGATTACGGGCGGCGGCATCATCCCGAAGGAAGACATCGAGGAGTTGAAGTCGCAGGGAATCGGCAACCTGTTCGGACCGGGAACTTCCACAGGTGACCTTGTGGACTACGTGCGAAGCTGGTTCGAGAAGCGGGAGCAGGCCGAGTGACGAGCAGGCTCCGTCAACTCAGTGAACAGGCACGGGAGCTTGAAGCTCGCCTGCGCGAAGGCGGCGGAGCCGAGCGGGCCGAGAAGCAGCATCGCCAGGGCAAGCTCACTGCGCGTGAGCGGGTTGAGAAGCTGTGCGACGATGGCGCACGATTTCTCGAGATCGGCCTGCTGGTGGCTCATGACATGTACAACGGACAGGCGCCATCTGCGGGCGTAATCACCGGCATCGGTATGGTGCATGGTCGCGAAGTTGTGGTTGTCGCAAACGATGCCACGGTAAAGGCAGGTTCCTGGTGGCCAGAGACGATCACCAAGATGCTGCGAGCGCAGGAAATTGCGATGCGCTGCCGCGTGCCGATCATCTACCTGGTGGACTCTGCCGGCGTGAACCTGCCTTACCAGGGTGGTGTGTTTCCCGGGCAGTACGGTGCGGCTCGTCTGTTTTATTACAACTCGATCATGCGCCGCTACCTGCGAGTTCCGCAGCTTGCGGCGGTGATGGGGCAGTGCATTGCCGGCGGTGCCTACCTGCCGGCGCTGTCCGATGTGATCGTAATGGTGAAGGACACGTCGTTCATGGGACTCGGCGGGCCGAATCTCGTGAAGGGTGCAACAGGCCAGGTTGTGGATGGAGAGTTCCTGGGTGGAGCCATAACGCACACAGAGCTGAGTGGTGTTGCTCATTACGCGGCAGACAATGATCCCGAGTGCCTCACGATGCTTCGGGACATGGTGGCTCGGCTTCCGCGCACTGCACGCACGGTGGCGCTTTCGCACTTGTCGGAAGCACAGAAACCCGGCACGCCTTCGGATTCTCTGTACGACATTCTGCCCGCCGACCACCGCATGTCCTACGACATGCACGCGCTGCTCGCGGCCGTGCTTGACGAGGGATCCATCGCGGAGTTCCAATCCAACCTGGCGCGTGAGCTCATTTGCGCGGATGCCAGGATTGACGGAATTCCCGTTGGTATCCTTGCGAACCAGCGTGGCCTGATCAAGGGAAGAGAAGGCGAGCGTCCTCGCTTCGGCGGCATACTGTACGCCGAAAGTGCTGAGAAGGCGGCGTTCTTCATCGAGCGCTGCGAGCGTCAGGGCATTCCCATTCTCTTCGTGCAGGACGTTTCGGGGTTCATGGTTGGCCCGGAAGCGGAGCACGCGGGAATTATCCGTGCGGGAGCGCGCTTTGTGGAAGCGATGGCAACGGCACGAGTGCCAAAGCTGGTGCTGACGGTCAATCACGCGTCAGGCGCCGGTTACTACGCGATGGCCGCTCAGGGATTCGATCCGGACTTCATCTTCTCATGGCCAACGGGCAGGATGGCGGTGATGGAGGGTGAGGCCGCCGTTCAGGCAGTGCACGGGCCCGCCATCGGCAAGGCGAAAGCCAACGGAGTTCCGGCCCCGGATCACGTGGTTGCCGCCGTGGAAGAGATGCGCGAGGACTACGAGCGGCAGCTCGATGCCCGATACGCCGGCGCGCGCGGCTTCATTGACGCAATCGTCTATCCGGAAGACACGAGAGAAGTGCTTGCAATGGCGCTGAGAACCGCGCTACAGAACGCAGGCGCTCACCTGGGACCTTTTCAGCTGACAGACCAGTACCCGACAGACACCGCAGCTTCTGCGTGGGCTGTACCGGGTTCGGCGAGCGGCGCGGGAGAAGTGGAGTGAAGACTATCGTCAGGGTGGCGAGCGGCCAGGGATTCTGGGGCGACGCTCTCGATGCACCGCAGCGTCAGGTGGAAGGCGGCCCCATTGATTACCTGATGCTGGACTATCTGGCTGAAGTCACGATGTCCATCCTCCAGAAGCAGCGTGAACGAGACCCGTCGCTCGGTTATGCACGCGACTTCATCGGTGCGATGGAGAGCATTATGCCTTCGATCGTGGATGGCAGTGTGCGCGTGATTGCGAATGCCGGCGGTGTGAACCCGAACGCATGCGCAGACGCCCTGCTGGCAAAGGCAGCCGAGAAAGGCGCAGGCGGCAAGTTGAAACTTGGTGTCGTTACCGGTGACGATCTGCTTCCCACGCTGGACGAGCTGGTTGCCAGCGGACACGAGATGCGGCACATGGAAACCGGTGAGCCGCTGGAAAGTGTTCGGGATCGCGTATTGTCTGCCAACGCATACATCGGCTCGGAGCCCATTGTCGAGGCGCTTTCCAGGGGTGCGCAGGTAGTGATCACCGGCCGTTCCACGGATACGGCACTCACAATGGCGCCACTGCGCTACGAGTTCGGCTGGGACGGCGATGACCATGACCGCCTGGCTGCCGGAATAGTCGCGGGCCACATCATTGAGTGTGGAGCACAGGCGTCAGGCGGCAACTGCATGTATGACTGGCGAAACGTGCCGGACCTGTCCAACGTGGGCTATCCGATCGTGGAAGCCTCGCCGGACGGAAGCTTCGTGGTAACGAAGCACCCGGGAACCGGCGGCTGGGTAAATGTGCCGAGCATAACCGAGCAGCTGGTGTACGAGATGGGCGACCCCACCAGCTACATAACGCCGGATGTGATAGCCGACTTCACGACCATCCGGCTGGAGGATGCCGGCAAGGATCGCGTTCGTGTACACGGTGTTCGCGGCATGCCTGCAACGGACAAGCTCAAGGTCTCCATAGCGTACCGTGCAGGCTGGAAAGCAGTGGGAACACTCGTTTACTCCTGGCCGGATGCGCTCGAGAAGGCTGAGCATGCAGGGAGGATCCTGCGTGAGCGGCTCGACAGGCTGGGGCTGAAATTCGACGAAGTGCTTTTGGAGTACGTGGGTGCCAGTGCGACGCACGGGCCGCTCTCGAACACAGCGAACGCCCCATGGGTAACCGAGCTGCCTGAGGTGCAGTTGCGGGTGGGAGTTCGGGGCGAAGATCGTGCTTCCGTGGAGCGTTTCACCCGGGAGATTGCTCCTCTGGTGCTGAACGGGCCGCCCGGCGTTACCGGTTTTGCAGGAGGGCGGCCGAAAGTGGAGGAAATGGTGGCCTACTGGCCCGCTCTCGTGGACAAGTCCGTGGTTACTACAAGGGTGGAGGTGCGCTCGTGAGGGTACGTCTTCTGGACATTGCACACGCGCGTTCCGGCGACAAGGGCGACACCGCGAACGTAGGTGTCATTGCACTGGAGCCCCGATGGTATCCGGTGCTCGAACGCCATCTCACCGAGTCCGCTGTGGCGGCGCACTTTGCCGGCGTGATTTCCGGGCGTGTCGAGCGGTTCCTGCTGCCGAACCTGAACGCCCTGAACTTCCTCCTGCACGGCGCACTCGGTGGCGGTGGAACGATATCACTCCAGACCGACGCCCAGGGGAAGGTGTTTTCAACGGCACTTCTGCGCATGGTTATGGACGTGCCTGACGCGGAAGCCCGGGAAGCAGGCCTGCCGGAGATGCAGGCCAAGTGAACGCCGGTGGGGCCGGGGCGGGATTGCGTGTCCATCAGGAAGCCGGAGTCGCGCATCTCGTACTCGCGCGGCCGGAGCGACGCAATGCGCTGAATCGTGCACTTGCTGATGCGCTCGCGGATGCGATTCGCGAGGCAGGTGCCGATGAATCAGTTCGCGTGATCGCGATCTCGGCGGAAGGTCAGGACTTCTGTGCAGGTGCGGACCTCGCCGCCCTGGAGCGTTTACTTCCCGAGGGAGCCGAGGCGCATCGTCAGGATGCTGCGTCGCTAGGCGACGTGTTCCTCGCATTGCGTGCCGTGCGCAAGCCCACCGTGGCGATCATTCGCGGCAGGGCACTCGCCGGCGGTGCGGGGCTCGCAACCGCCTGCGACCTGGTGATCGCGCACGAGCTCGCGCAGTTCGGCTACCCCGAGGTGCGCATCGGCTTCGTACCGGCAATGGTCATGACAATGTTGCGCAGGGCCGTCGGAGAAAAGCGGGCCTTCGACCTTGTGGGCACCGGTCGCACCGTGGATGCGCGTGAGGCAGAGCGCATCGGGCTCGTGAGCAGGGTCATCGAGGATGCGTCTTTCGATGCCGAGGTGTCGCAGATTCTCGAGAGCCTGTCGCGTACCCCGCCGGGCGCAATGGCGTTCACCAAGTCCCTGCTGTACGAGCTGGACGACATGCCATTCAGCGCGGGAATCGAGCGGGGCATTCAAACGAATGTGGAGGCCCGCATGACAGACGAGTTTCGTGACGGCGTGAATCGCTTCCTGCGTCGTTCCAGGAGGAGTGACTCATGATTCAGGTCGCATGGATTCGGATCGGCCTTGCCCTGGGGGCCATGGTGCTGTTTGCGATCGGCGTCCGCACCGGAGACGACAATCTTCGCTGGGTTGCGATAGCGCTTCTGGCCGTCGCGCTGCTGCTGCGGCTGGCCGGTCGGCGCAGGTAGAGGCCGGGCGGCAAAAGCTCTACGAACGACGGCCGCAGCCAGCTAGCTTTTCAGCATCATGTCTTCCGTGCCCGAGCTTCTCAGCCCCGCTGGCTCCCTGGACGCTGTTCGCGCAGCCATCGCGAACGGCGCGGACGCCATTTACCTCGGCGCACTCCGCTACAACGCTCGTGATGAGGGCGCGCAGCTTTCGCTGGATGAGGTAGGCGAGGCCTGTCGCATGGCGCACGAGCGTGGCCGGCGAATCTACCTGACGCTGAACATCCTGCTCAAGCCGCGGGAACTGCGCGATGCGCTGCTGTTCCTGGGCGCGGCCACGGACCGTGGGGTGGATGCCGTGATCGTGCAGGACATCGGGCTCGTACGCCTTATTCGCGCGGTGTATCCCGAGCTCGAGATTCACGGGTCCACGCAGATGACGGTTCACGACGTGTCGGGCGCACGAGTGGTGCGTGATCTTGGAGTGGAGCGGGTGGTACTCGCGCGTGAGAACACCATCGAGGATGTGCGCGCCATTCGTGAGGCGGTCTCCGACCTGGGCCTGGAGACGTTCGTCCATGGCGCGTTGTGCATCTCGTATTCCGGCCAGTGCTACATGTCCGGCATGATCTCCGAGCGAAGTGCCAATCGCGGATCCTGCGCGCAGTCCTGCCGCAAGGATTATGTGCTTCGGGACCTTGCTGACGACAGCGTGCTGGACAGCGGCTTCCTGATATCTGCAAGAGACCTGGCCGCACATGATCATCTTGCGGATATCGCGGATGCCGGAGTGGGGTGCCTGAAGGTTGAAGGTCGCAAGAAGAAGCCGGAGTACGTGGCTACGGTCACGAAGGCCTATCGTACCTGGCTCGACCGGCTCGAACAGGGCGACCGCGCAGCGCCTGACGTTGCAGAGGTACAGCCGCTCGTGCAGATCTTCAGCCGCGGATTTACAGGCGGCATGTACGGAGGCAGGCAGGGCAGGGACTACGTCACGCGCGACCAGCCTGATAACCGGGGTGTTCCGATCGGCGTGGTTGTCGGAAGCGACGGTCAGAGCGTGCTGATAGACGCAACCGTCCCCATACAGAAGGGAGACGGCCTCGGATTCGAGCCACCGGAGGGGGTTCGGGAAGTCAGTCGCGGGTTCCTGGTGCAGGGCGTTCGCACGATATCCGAATCCGGCGGCGTGACCCGGCTGGCAGTTCGTTCAAATGCGCGCATTCCGGCCGGATGGCATGCGCTTCGCACGAGCAACCCGAAGTTGCTGGAGCAGGCGCGTGCGAGCTATGCGTCGCTGCCAACAACGGTGCGGGAACGCCGGGTACGATTGGATGTGAGACTCTTCGGTCGCGCCGGGTCACCGCTCAAGGCTGTGGCCAGTGCAGACAACGAGTCGGTTGAAGTTCGCTCGGAACTGCCGCTGGTTCCCGCCGAACGCCGCGCGCTTTCCGTTCAGGTGCTTCGCGAGCAACTGGGCAGGCTGGGAGAGACGCCATTCGTACTTGGAAGCCTGGATGATGCCGGGCTGTCGGCCGGGTTGTTCATTCCGGTCAGCGAGCTCAATCATCTCCGACAGCAGATTGCTGACGAGCTTCTCGTTCGGCGTGACTGGGCGCTCCAGGCGAAGGCCGCGGAGCGTGAGGCTCTGGTGGATGCGGCATTGTCGGCCGTGGAGGGTGGTGCGGCTGCCGTGAGCAGCCGTCACGAGGAGGCAATCCGCGATTCGGAG
Source organism: Gemmatimonadales bacterium (assembly GCA_035306065.1). Lineage (GTDB taxonomy): Bacteria > Gemmatimonadota > Gemmatimonadetes > Gemmatimonadales > Gemmatimonadaceae > JBBQHX01. The sequence continues at coordinate 14,383 of DATGOL010000068.1, forward strand.
CACCTCACGAACGAGCGCCAGTTCACCCTCACTGCCGAAGTTCATTCACTCGACGACGCTCGCGCAGCCGCCGCGTCCGGAGCCACGGAGATCGTGTTCGACCCGTTCCTCCGGCATCCGATGCCACCCGCCTCACGCCTGCGGGCGCTGGCGCAGCAACTCGAGGAGAGCGGAGTGAAGCTGCGCCTTCGCACGCCGACAATCGTGCGGCCGGAGGAGCGCAGATCGCTGGACAAATGGCTCGCACTTGACCTTCCCATCCTCACCGGGCACCTCGGCCTTCTCGGAGAGCTGGCTTCCGAAGGGCGGGATGTCGCGGCGGACTACGCCGTAAACTGCTTCAACAGCCACACTGCGTTCGAACTGTTCAGGCTGGGTGCAAGGCGAATTACGCTTTCGGTGGAACTCACAGCTGGTGAGATGGCAGACGTGGTTCGTCCGTGGGCCGGAGCCGGCTTTGACGCCCTGATCTTTGGTCGGCCGGAAGGCATGACCATAGAGCATTGCGTGCTTTCCGCCGCGTTCGATCGCGAGCCGACTACATGCCGGGATCTATGCGTGCAGAAGCACCCTAACGTGGAGCTCACCGATCCTGCCGGGTACTCCTTCCCGGTAGCGACGGACAGCGCATGCCGGAACAGGCTTCTGCATTCCCGTCCGGTGGAAGGTTCGGAGTACATTCCGCAGCTCTGGAACTCCGGCATTCGCGACTATCGCATGGTTTTCAACGTACCAAACGATAATGTGGCGGCCATTACCGCTGCCTACCGAGACTCCCTCGGCGTGCTCGCAGGCGAGAACGCCATCGGTGGCGAAACCGTTCGATCTGCAACAGGCAACAGCTTCACGCGCGGCCACTTTGCTCGTGCCGTTTAAGGGCGTGACGTGTGTTGCGAGTTTGCTGACTTCGGGTTTTCGCGGTGGTGCGTACGGTGCCTCGTGCGGCAGTGCCTCCGGACGGCCGTGCCCTGCCGTCTGCTGGTATGCGTATGGCTGCACCTCAGTGCGCTCTGCCGGTGCGCCGTTTTGGAAGCGCGCCTGTAGGGTACCGGCATGACACAGCCCACACTCGATGATGCGCGCGCAACGCTGCAGTCTGCCTTTGGGTATCCGGACTTTCGCCCAGGCCAGTCCCGCGCTGTAACCAGTGTCCTGGAGCAGCGTGACACACTGGTCATTCTGCCCACCGGTGGTGGAAAGTCCCTGTGCTTCCAGGTGCCGGCGTTGTTGCTGGACGGCCTCACCATCGTGGTGTCGCCGCTCATATCCCTGATGAAGGATCAGGTGGACACGCTGGTGGCGCGCGGACTGCCGGCAGCGTACATCAACAGCACCCTGTCCGGAGCTCAGGTTTCTGATCGGCTTGCACGTGCGCAGCGCGGCGAGCTGAAAATGCTCTACGTGGCGCCTGAGCGCTTCGACGCCGGAAGCACGGCAGAACGGCTGCGTGATATGGGCGTGTCGCTGCTGGCCGTTGACGAAGCGCACTGCATCAGCGAGTGGGGCCACGATTTCCGGCCCAGCTACCTGCGCATGCGGAGCGTTCGTGAGCGGCTGGGCAATCCGCCAACCATCGCCCTCACCGCCACGGCCACCCCCGAGGTGCGTGAGGATATCGTCAGGCAGCTCGGACTTCGCTCACCCGAAACGGTCATCACCGGTTTCGACCGGGTGAATCTGCGCTACTACGTAGTGCCGGCAAAAAATGACGCGCAGAAGGACGCCTCTCTCGTGCGTGCGCTTAAAGAGCGCGACGGGCTGGCCGTTGTGTATGCGAGTACACGCAAGGCCGTGGAACGTATTACGGGCGTACTCGAAGCGGCCGGAGTAAGTGCGGCGGCCTATCACGCAGGGCTCGATGATGACCATCGTCACGATGTTCAGGACTCGTTCATGAACGAGTCCGTGCGCGCCATCGTGGCAACGAATGCCTTTGGAATGGGCATCGACAAGCCCAATGTGCGGCTCGTGGTGCACTACACGATGCCGGGCACGCTCGAGGCATATTACCAGGAGGCTGGCCGCGCCGGCCGCGACGGACTGTCTTCGGACTGCGTGCTGCTGCATTCGTACCCGGACCGCTTCACTCACGAGTTCTTCATCAAGGGAGCACTCCCCGATCGGAAGCTGGTGGAGAACGTCTATGCGAAGCTCCAGCGAGTTGCCGGGCCGGATGGAACGTTCACCTCGTCAACTGCAGACATAGCCCGTCTCGTTGGCGGCAAGACGAGTGCGCGTGAAGTTGAGTCGGTAATGCGGATACTCGTTCGGGCCGGCGCAGGCTCACCGGAAACCGAAACGCCAGGCAGGGTGTTCGTGAGGCTGCTGGCTGCACCCGCCCGCATAAGGCGTGAGCTGCCCGATGCTTCGAGCATGGAGCGCGGCCTGCTGAGGGCACTCTGGCGCGTTGCCGGTGACGCTCTCAACTCCGGAGCGCAGATTGACCTGGACGGCCTTCCGCCCGGCTTTGGAGGCTCCTACGGAGCAACTCCGCTGCTCGACTGGCTTCAGGAGCGACAGTTCATAATCTGGGAGCGCGGCGGAGGCGGCGCCTGCCTCACCCGTCCGTCGGCGCCGCTTTCCGCCTTCAACCTGGACTGGGAGAGCCTGGACCGGCGGAGACGCGCCGAAATGTCCAAGCTGGACGCCGTCCAGAAGTACGCGTATGCATCCGGTTGTCGGCGTGCACACGTTCTCCGATATTTTGGCGACGCTGCTGCCCGCTCGCCCTGCAACGGCTGCGACAACTGCCTTGGCCTCAAGATCACGCCGCCGGGTGACTCCGACCGCAAGCCTGGTCGGCGCACTCGCAGTGCAACCGGGCAGCGTCGCTCGTCCGGTGCCAGGGCTTCGCACACCGAAGCAGCAGTTGCAGTTCCCGTAGTGGACGCAGCAGATGCACCGCTGTTCCAGGCGCTCCGCACCCTGCGTGGTGAGATTGCAAGGAAGGAACAGGTACCGGCGTATGTAATCTTTCCCGATCGCTCTCTCGCTGAAATGGCCGTGAGGCGGCCCAGGTCTGTGAGCGCGCTGGAAGACGTACACGGAGTAGGACCCGCCAGACTCGAGAAATACGGGGAGAAGTTCATCGCCCTTATTCGCAGCTTGCCCGAGCCCGAGGTTGCCTGAAGCGCACTCATGGATGATTCGATTTACTTGAACGAGCAGAACATCGCTGTACGAGACATGGTTCGTGACTTTGCGCGAGCAGAGGTTGCACCTGTCGCTGCAGCACACGACGCCGACGCAACGTTCCCGTGGGAGAACGTTCGCAGAATGGGCGAACTCGGGCTCCTCGGGGTTCCATGGGACGAAGAGCTGGGAGGGTCCGGGCTGGACCTGATGAGCTACATCATCACCATCCACGAGATGGCAAAGGTGGATGCGTCGCATGCCATAACGATTTCCGCTCATACAACCCTCGGCACGTCGCCCATCGTTCACTTTGGCAGTGAAGAACAGAAGCAGCGCTATGTGCCGTTGCTGGCGAGTGGCAAGGTGCTCGGCGGGTTCGGGCTCACGGAGCCTTCAGCCGGGTCAGACGCGGCAGGTACCCGGACGACGGCGATTAGACGTGGAGATCATTACCTGCTCAACGGCAGCAAGATTTTCATAACGCATGGCGGTGTCGGGGAGATCTTCGTCGTTACCGCGGTGACCGACGCAGATGCCGGCACCGGCGGCATTTCCTCGTTCATCCTCACCAAGGAAACAACCGACCTCGCTCGTGCCAGAGAACTTGGGATCGGCCATGACGACAGCCTTACGCCGATGCCCGGTTTCCGTTCCGGCAAGAAGGAAGACAAGCTGGGGTGGCGCGCATCGGACACTCGCGAGCTGATCTTCGACAACGTCGAGGTGCCTGTCGAGAACCGACTGGGTGAGGAAGGAAGGGGCTTCGCGAACTTCATGAAGACCCTGGACGCGGGACGCATCGGAATAGCAGCGTTGTCACTCGGCATTGCTGAAGCGGCGTACGAAGAGGCGGTGCGTTATGCTGTCGAACGAAAGCAGTTCGGACGCTCCATCGCCGACTTCCAGGGGATCTCCTTCCAGCTTTCGGACATGGCAACCGAGATCGAGGCCGGGCGTCACCTCGTATTTCACGCAGCCTGGATGGCGCAGAACGGGCAGCCTATCGGAAAGGTTGCTGCAATTGCAAAGCTGTTCTGCTCGGAGCTGGCCATGCGCAACACGATCAAGGCTGTTCAGATTCACGGCGGCTACGGCTACACGAAGGATTATCCCGTTGAACGATTCATGCGCGATGCCAAGATCTGCGAGATCGGAGAGGGTACTTCCGAGATTCAGCGACTGGTGATTGCACGCCACATTCTCAAGGAATTTGCGGATTGAGCTCCACTGACTATTCGCGCCTGGCGAGGCGCCTCCGGCTTCCACTCGGCTTCATACTCGGCGGACTCTATCTCGCATTCGCGCGCCCTACGCCCGGCTCATTGGTGCTCGGCGGCGCAGTGGCGTTCATCGGGCTGCTCATCAGGGGCTGGGCATCTGGACACATCGTCAAGAATGACCAGCTGGCCACAACGGGCCCATACGCGCACACCCGAAACCCTCTCTATTTCGGGAGCTTCCTGATTGCGGCCGGCTTCGCAATCGCCGCGCACTGGTCGCTGCTCCTTCTCGTCATCGCTTTCTTCGTGCTCATCTACTGGCCGACTATCGAGCGTGAGCGCGACTTCGTTCGCGGCAAGTTTCCGGAAGGGTACGCCGAGTGGGAGCAGCATGTGCCGGTGTTCGTTCCGCGGGTAACGCCATGGGCGTCTGCGTCAGGTGGGAGCGGCGCTGATTCGTCGTTCAGCTGGCCACTGTACATGCGCCACAAGGAGTGGAAGGCGGCGCTGGTATTCACCCTGGCCATTGCGTGGCTTTCCTACCGTGCGCTCGGTTGAGCGTAAGGTGGTGCGGGCTTGCTCCTTGCGGCCATGCTGCCCAACGCGGCAGATTGAAGCACTCTGAATTTTCCCTCGGCCGGCGCTCGTGCGACTCCGTAGCGACCGGTCGTGTGACTCGGGGCCCGTCGTCGCCTTCAACAGGCGTAGCTCGGGCCCCAGTCGCACTCTCCAAGTCCGTCCCGCTGCAGCATGATGCTTTCGGATCGCGAGCCCAACCGTTTGCTCCCCGCCCGGGGGTTCCTCTACCAGCTGATAACGCTGGTTGCAGGCGCCTGCCGGATAATCGGGGCGGTGCACGCTCGAACGATCAGGGATGTCCGCCGGAGAGCTTTCCATTCGCGAGGTTCGCTGAAGCTCAGGACGCTTAGCGGGTTCGCAGCCAGACCCTCACCATACCGTTTCGCAGCCGCCGTCGAGTCGCCGGGCGGGGGTAGCGATGCGGCCATCGATGAAGCGCGAAATACTCATAAACCATTCGCCTCGCGAAACCCGCGTGGCCATCCTCGAGGACGACCAGCTGGTGGAGCTCCTCGTGGACCGACCCGAAGCCCGCCGTATGGTTGGCGACATCTATCTCGGTCGGGTAGAGGCGGTGCTTCCGGGGATCCAGGCAGCCTTCGTGGATATCGGTACCGAGAAGGCGGCGTTCCTGCACGCGTCGGACCTGGTTGATCCTGACGAAGAAGCATCGGACGACAACGGCGACGATGACGATGATGACGACGACGATGCACCGAGTCGTCGTCGGGAGAAGGTTCTCCCTATCCAGGATGTCCTGAAGCGCGGGCAGAGCCTGCTGGTTCAGGTTTCCAAGGAAGCGATTTCCACCAAGGGTCCGCGAGTCACTGCGCAGATTTCGCTGGCCGGCCGCTTTCTCGTATACATGCCTCACGGCAGCCGGGTTGGCGTGAGCCGGAAGATCGGTGAGCGTGCGGAGCGGCAGCGTCTCCGGGAGATGGCGCAGAAGGTTCTGCCGAACGATTCCGGCGGCGTCATCATTCGTACGGTGGGTGAGGATGCCACCGAAGAGACGTTCAAGCGGGAGCTGAACACGCTTATCGGAACCTGGAAGCGCGTGAAGCGGAAGACGCACTTCATGCGTGCGCCAGCGCTGATCCATCGCGAAACGTCGTTGACCCGCGGGCTGGTGCGCGACGTGTTCAGTGCGAAGATCGACCGACTCACGGTGGACTCCAAGACGCTGTATCACGAGATCATGGAGTACCTGAAGGGAATTGCACCCGAGTTGAGCGAGCGTGTGCAGCTCTATCAGGAGCCGATTCCGCTGTTCGACAAGGAAGAGATCGAGCCGGAGATCCGGGACATCTTCAAGCGTCGGTGTGACCTGCCGTCAGGCGGGTACATCCTGATCGAGCCCACGGAGGCGCTCGTGTCAATCGACGTGAACTCGGGTCGTTATACCGGCAAGCGGGACCCTGAGAAAACGGTTCTGAAAACAAACCTGGAAGCTGCGCGGGAGGTCGCGCGTCAGCTTCGCCTGCGAGACGTGGGCGGTATAATCGTGTGCGACTTCATTGACATGGAGATTCGCCAGAACCGTGACCGTGTTCTCCAGGAACTGCGGCAGCATCTTGGTCGCGACAGGGCGCGCACGAAGGCATTTGCGGTAAGTGACCTGGGCCTGATCGAGATGACGCGTCAGCGCGTGCGTCAGAGTCACTGGCAGAGTGTCACGCAGCTGTGTCCAACGTGCCAGGGGTCGGGCCGAGTGTTCACCCCGGAGACGATTGTTCGCCGGGTGGAGCGTTCGGTGAGGCGAATGATCGTGGAGGGTCAGCGCGAAGGTCTGGTGATCCGCCTGCATCCGGAGGTAGCGCTGTACCTGCTGGAAGAGGAGCCCGAGTACCTGCGGGGCCTTGAAGAGCAGGCGCCCTTCGTTCTGGAGCTGCGGGACGATCCTCTACTGAAGCCGGATGAATTCAAGCTGGTGGTAAAGTCCGCAGGTCGGGACGTCACGGGGCAGTACGCCGTGGCGTAGGTGCGGTGGCGGATTGGCGCGGAGGCGCTCCAGCGTGCGGGTTCAGAACTGCGGCGGTGAGCGCTGCAGTCAGTGGGAGGGCGGCACGCTGATGCCTGACACCCTGTCCGGCAGGTCCGCCCCCGGCCGCCAAGTATTGACACCCCAGTGTAACCCACGTATTCTTAAAGGCTTCGACACCGTATCACTACCTGTCATATCATGTCCTACGCCATAATCCGCACCGGCGGAAAGCAGTTTCGCGTTGAGCCGGGCAAGACATATCGCTTCCCCACGATGCTCGGCGACGCCGGCACCGAGGTGTCCTTCAACGAAGTGCTCCTGGGGTCCGACGGCGAGAACGTTCGCAGCGGCATTCCCGTTCTGGACGGTGCAGCGGTGAAGGGTGAAATCGTTCGGCACGGCCGCGGCGAGAAGATCATTGTCTTCAAGTTCAAGCGCCGTAAGAACTACTCCCGCAAGCAGGGCCACAGGCAGGGCTTCACGGAAGTGAAGATCAACGACATCTCTCTCGGCTGAGACGGAGGCAACCATGGCACATAAGAAGGGCGCCGGTTCGTCGCGCAACGGCCGCGATTCGAATCCGAAGTACCGCGGCATCAAGAAGTACGGTGGTGAGGCAGTTCGTGCCGGCAACATCCTCGTGCGGCAGTGTGGCACGAAGTGGCATCCCGGCAACAATGTTGGCCTCGGCACTGACTACACCATCTTCGCACTCATCGATGGCGTGGTGAAATTCGAGCACAAGGATCGCCGCCGCATGAAGGTGAGCGTGTATCCGGCAGAGGCTGCAGCGGGAACCACCGCCGCCTGACGCGATACCGAATACGATCGCTGCTGTAGCAGAGAGGCCCGTGCCGGGATTGGCACGGGCCTCTCTGCGTTTGCATGGCAGCCCGGGCGGCATTGTTCCACGGTCGCGACTGCGACAGGAGCACCAGCGTCGCGCGCCCGGCGTACCCGCAGAACGTGCCACGCATCAGTCTGCCGCGCTGGGGAGCCTCGCCGGATACCGGCACGCGATGACCGCCCGAATGGTGCGCTTCCTGCGCTGCAGGTTCCGATTGACTCCCGGGAGCGCCCGCGAAACCACTGCAATGTCCGCTTCGTAGTGTGAGGGCGGGCCTCAACCGGATTCGAGAGGCCGTATTACCTCGCTCAACCCAATGCCATGAACAAGCCAATCTGGGAAAAGCTTCGCACCGAGATCGATCGTGCCGGCCGCATGGCCCAGGGCGCGATAGATGAGGGCAAGATTCGCCTCGACGCCTACCGTTCGCGCCAGCTGGCCGACAAGGCCGCGCAAGCGCTCGGTTACGCCGTATACCGCGCCAGAAAGGAGAACCGCGAACTGGAAGCCGATGTTTACGCGCGGCTCTCCAGCACTCTCGCGGCCCACGAGGCAGAGGCCGAACGGCTGGATAGTGAGCTGCGAAACGCCCAGGGCCCAAGGCAGAATGCGGAGTGGGACTCCACCGCTGCTGACACGCCCTCGGATACCACTGGCGAGTCCGGCACTTCTTCGAGCTCCGCTCCGGATGAGGAAGTTCCGATCAACCCTAGCTGACCTGCCCTGCAAGCGCGGCGATCGCTGCATCCGGAGCATCAGCGCAGATACCGTCCACACCCATGCTCGTCAGGGCGCGAACCCTGGCAGGGTCATCTACGGTCCAGCATACAACGCGGCCTCCTGATTCGTGAATCGCCGTCACGAGTTCCTGGTCGCATAACTCGTAGTGCTGCCAGTAGTCGTCGGCGTCTGCTGCCTTCAGCGATCCTGCGGGGTCCATTACATAGCTTGACGACAGGATTCCGGTGCGTATCCCCGGCTGGATTGCTTTCACCTCACGCGACACCCTGTGGTCAAAGCTGTGCACCGAAGATCGCTCGGGATTCGACCGCAGCAGTTCAACCACCTGCCGCGCGATTCCATGACCCTTTATCTCCACGTAGAGGTGTACGTGGGGAGCGACTTCATCGAGCACCTGCCGCAGGGTAGGAACACCGGGAGCTCCGGTGGGGCGCAGCAAGTCGAGGTCTTCGAGCGTAATTTCAGCCAGAGGTGCGCGCTGTTTCCCGTATGTCGGGTCGTGGTGGACCACCACGTGCCCATCCCGCGTGACGTGAACGTCGAGTTCGATGCCGTGTGCGCCGAGCTCAACGGCACGAAGAAAGGCCTCGAGGGTATTCTCGGGTCGCTCGCGTGACGCACCACGGTGTGCGATGATCTCTGCTGACATCATTCTCCAGGTTGAAGTTGGAGCCCGGGCGGCAACTGACTCCCGGATACCTGCATCTCAATGGCCGCCTCCCTTAACGATTCGCTGGAGCGAACGTCGAACAATAGAGCGCTAATGGCCCAGCCAGTACCCAATGCGGAACCACCCGATTCGGAGCTGGTGGCGCGGTGGAAGAGGGGGGACGAACGGGCTGCGGCGCAGCTTGTGAGTCGCCACGGGCCGGCGCTGGGACGGTATGCCCGGTCGCT
>DATGOL010000069.1:0-9238 GCA_035306065.1 Gemmatimonadales bacterium
GGACGCACTCGTGGCCGAGATGGACGCAATGGGATTGCGGACCTTGGTGAACCTGAGCGGGGGTTCCGGCGAACGACTTGCCGCGCAGGTTCGCAATGCGAACTCGAAGTATCCCGGTCGTTTTGCGGTGTTCGCGAACATTGACTTCAACACCATTGACCAGCCGGATTTCGGCCGGCGTGCGGCAGCACAGTTGGAGAGGGATGTGCGCGAGGGCGGCGCCGTTGGACTCAAGATCTTCAAGAACCTCGGCATGGATACATACTGGCCCGACGGTTCACGAGTGCGCACGGATGATGAGCGCCTGGCGCCGATCTGGGATATGGCCGGACGGTTGGGGATTCCGGTACTGATCCACACCGCAGAGCCGCCGGCCTTCTTCCAGCCGGTGGATGAACATAACGAGCGCTATCTCGAGCTCTTCATGTTCCCCTCGCGAGCTCGTCCGGCGGACAAGTACCCGCCGTTCGATTCATTGATGGCCGAGCAGCATCGGATGTTCCGAAATCATCCGAATACCGCGTTCATCAGTGCGCATCTGTCGTGGCTAGGGCAGGACCTGCAGCGCCTGGGCAATCTTCTGGACAGCATTCCGAACATGTACGTAGAGGTTGCTGCTGCGCTGTACGAGATCGGGAGGCAGCCGAAGGCAGGACGCGAGTTCTTCATCAAGTACCAGGACCGCATCCTGATGGGCAAGGATACCTTCGGCGGGCAGGATGAGTTTGCGGTGTATTTTCGAATCCTGGAGAGTGCCGACGAGTACTTCCCCTGGTACAGGAAGCGTCATGCGTTCTGGGGGATGTACGGGCTGGCGCTGCCGGATGAAGTACTGCAGAAGGTGTACTTCGAGAATGCGGCGATACTGGTGCCGGGGATAAGATGAGGGGTGAATAACGAGAAGCGCCGGCCATTGGCCGGCGCTTCTCGTTTGCATGGTCGGTGTCGGGTGCGAGTCGCGCTGCTTCGCACCGTTGACATCCTTACCAGCGAAGCTGGTAGGCAAGCTTCATGAAGAGGCCGTCAGCCATGCGCTCCATCCCGCTGAACCGGAAAGCTTCTGCGTCATTCAGCGTTGCACCATAGCCCAGGTAGGCCACCGTGCCTGGCGTCGGCTCGTAGGCGGCCAGCAGGTCAACGCGCAGACCGTTCAGTTCGGACGGGCCTGCTGCAGTAGTGCCGAGAAAAAGCTGCTCACCGGTAATGGCATCGCGCAGTTCAGCGCGGCGCTCTGCACGGTATTCACCCAGCGCCCGCAGGAAGAACGATCGCGTGGGCTGGTACTCAACCAGGGCGCGGGGGATGATCGTTCGCGCGAATTCACTGCCGTCTCGATCACGCCTCAGAACTTCGTATGCGCCAGTGAGGAACATGCGGATTGCATGAGTCGGGCGCAGGGTAAGGTCCATGCTTACGGAGCGATTCAGGCCTCGCGAGCCTTCGTGGAAAATCGCCACCCTCGCCTGCTCAACCTCCAGCTCTGCATCAAACCGCTGGTAGGTTGGCGTCTGAACGCTCAACTGGAGCGACGGGCCAGCCACCTCATCCAGTGGCAAATAGGGCACGAAGGCGCCGCCCTGCTGCTTTGAAAGATCGGCGTAATCCGCCTGGTTCAGCTCCACGAACTGGTGCGCCACTCTTCCCTCAACCTGCCAGCCGCCGCGCAGCCGGACGGTAGTGTTGACGCTCTCATCGCCCTCGAGTGGGGCGCCCGGAAAATTCGAGTGCTCCCAGATCCGGTTCAGCCCGAAGAATCCCTGAACCGTCTCGACAAGGGCACCGCGTTCGCCGTACCACGTGAGGCGGTTGAACGCGCGACCACTCACCACTCCACTTCGGTTCACGAACCCTGCGTCCGAGCGGAAGTCTTCCGCCACACCGTTCAGGCTGTAGTTGAAGCCCCAGCTGCGCCCCGTCCGGTCAACTTCCGCGCGCCAGAGTGGGCTCGCATTCGCGCTACCGAGCACGTCCTTCGTCCAGGACGCACCAAGCTGCGCCTCGGCGTAGTACATGCGCCCGAACACGTGCCTCACGTCTGCCGCTGCCACACGATTGTAAAGGTCGCCCTCCAGCTCTGTGCGATCAGTGAGCACAAGGCCGGCACTCGAGCTCGTACCCAGGTCGGTGCGCAATCGCGTCACGTTGAACAGCGCGTCGCTGGCGCCGTTCATACCGTCGTCAACGGCCGTAAGGTGTGCGATACCCAGCCTCCCCACCTTTCCCGTAACCTTTCCGCCGGCAATCGGCTGTGCAATCCGGCGGGTATACACCAGCTGGTTGGGCGCAGCGAAAAGCTCGATACCCTCAAGAAAGAAGGGACGCTTCTCCTCGAAGAACAGCGCGAACCGCTCGTTCACCGTTACCTGGGACGCGTCTGCTTCAACCTGGCTGAAGTCCGGGTTGATGGTTGCGTCCAGCGACACGCTGGAGAAGCCGAAGCGCAGGTTGGCACCCACCTCGACATCCGGATCTTCCCTGCTGAACTCTGCGGTGATCGGGTTGCGCGATCCGTTGATGGCAGTGGTCAGGAACGGCTGTGCCTCCACCACGACGCCGCGCTCCAGGTCATGCAGCCCGGTGATGGTGCCTGCCTGACGAAGGAAGCTCGCGTTCGCCCTGCGAACATCAGTCCAGGAGTCTGTGTAGCCTGTTCGCTGCACCTTGCGCTCAATCTGCAGCCCCCAGGTCTGTTGGGCGTCACTCGGAAAGCGCAGGCTCTTGAAGGGAATGCGGATCTCGAGCTCGTATCCGGTGCTCGTTATGCGCCCCGCAGACTCGAACACGTAGTCAGGGCTGTCGTCAACACTGCCCCCGAACATCCGTCCCGCCGTGGCTGCTCCCTCCGTACGCACACCGTCCGTCTGCACCCCAATCGCGTTGGCGCCGAAGAAGAACGCGCGCCGGCGATCGTTGAACGTGTCCAGGTACAGAAGGATGTGGTCTTCGTTCCCGATGTTGTCCCGGTCTGCACGCGTTGCGCGAATCGACTGCGGCTGGCTGTCGTACGCCCGCACGCCGAAGTGGATGGCGTCTGGCGCATACCACACCAGCACCTCCGTTCGCTCCTCGGCAGGCCGGCCGTCTATCGGCTCCGACTGCCGGAAGTCCGTAAGCATGGCGGCACGCGACCACACGGCCTCATCCAGCACGCCGTCCACCACAACGGCTGCCTCGACTCTTGGAATCTCCACCGAAGGCTGCGGCAGGACGGCCTGCGCCTGGAGTAGTGCAAACAGAAAGTTCACTGCGTGTATGTGTAGTAGAGCTCGAGGCTCGATTCGATCTTTTGGAAGACGGAACACTCCGCCTGCCGCTCCTGACAGCCGCGACATCTGATGCCAGCGCCTGGCCCCGATGTCGGCGGCTTCCAGCTGTGACTGCCGCCCGGCTCCATCCCGCCTTGCCGGTCAATCACAATACACTCGGGCTCGCCGCGATTGCAGCCACGGATGTCGAAATCCGGTTCCGCCACCCGTCGCAACAGGGAGATCAGTACCCCCTCAACCGGAGTAAGCGATGAAATCGGTAAACCCCTACCTGAACTTCGACGGCAACACGCTCGAAGCGTTCCAGTTCTACAAATCTGTGTTCGGCGGAGACTTCGGCTTCATTGCCCGCTTTCGCGACCTCGGCGACAACATGGGAGCATCGGGCGACGAGTTGGACCGCATCGCGCACATCTCGCTCCCTATCGCGGAGAACACTTTGCTGATGGGTACGGACCTGACGTCGTCCATGCCGGTAACGCTCAACCAGGGCAACAACTTCTACATCACGCTCGGCCCGGACGACAGAGCGGAGGCCGAACGCCTGTACGGCGCACTTTCGGCGGGTGGCGAGATCGAGATGGGCGGAGCGGAGACGGAATGGGCGGAGTACTACGCCTCATTCAGAGACAAGTTTGGCGTGCAGTGGATGATCAACTACGAGGGGAGCAAGCGGATGGCAGGATGACGTGGAGTCATCCTGCCGCCAACTGCTGATGGCGTAGGCGACGGCAGCTAGTAACGCGATGCCCGGCCGGTAGCTCGTAACTGGTCGGGCATCTCGCCTACCTGTAGCTCTCCATCAGGCGATCCAGCGCCGCGCTGCCGGGGCACAGCTCCTCGTAAGGCACCTCGGTAAGCGGGCGCAAGGATGTCATGTTCTGCTCGTGCATGTCCGCAAGTTCGGGATCTATGTAGAGCAGTCCCATTGCCACCTCTCCTCGATCCTGCAGCGCGCGCACGTGAGCGTAGGCGCCGTCGCGGCTGGTTGGGTCATAGCCCGCGGGTACGTTCCGGAAGCGCACGACGCTGCCGTCGTGCATCATCACGGCCATCGGTTCGTCGCCCGTGCCCGATGCCGCGTCCGACCCTGGGGCCGCATGGCCGTTCGCGCCGGACGATGGTGAGACCCCATTGCCGTTCGAACCGCCAGCACCGGACACCTCGATTGCCCTGCGGATGGGCACGAAGTCCACCGGCGACACGTCCTGCGCATGGTCACGCGTGTAGCGGTAGCTCTTGGTTGAGCCCGTGTGATCGTTAAAGGTGACGCAGGGCGAGATCACGTCCAGCAGCGCAAATCCATCGTGCGCAATGCCTGCCTTCAGCAATGGCACCAGGTGTTCCTTGTTGCCAGAGAATCCGCGTGCCACGAAGGTTGCGCCCAGCGTGAGCGCCAGGAGTACCGGGTCTATCGGACGTTGAACATTCGGCACCCCGCGCTTCGACTTCGAGCCCACATCCGCCGAAGCGGAGAACTGCCCCTTCGTAAGGCCATACACGCCGTTGTTCTCCAGCACGTACAACAGGTTCACATTGCGGCGTATCGCGTGACACAGCTGGCCGAGCCCGATGGAAAGCGAGTCGCCGTCACCGGAGATCCCGATGTAGATGAGATCCCTGTTCGCGGCATTGGCACCGGTGGCCATGGACGGCATTCGCCCATGCACGCTGTTGAAGCCGTGTGCCTCACGCAGGAAATACGTTGGCGTCTTGGAGGAGCATCCAATCCCGCTCAGCTTGGCCACGCGATAAGGCTCCACCTCCAGTTCCCAGAAAGCCTGAACGATTGCCGCGGTCACGGAGTCGTGCCCGCAGCCGGCACACAGCGTGGACATTGCCCCTTCGTAGTCGCGTTTCGTGAGGCCGAGCGAGTTCTTCGGCAGCGCGGGGTGCCTTACGCCCGGCTTTCGTATCGAGAAGCTCATACCCTCACCTCCATTCCGGCGAGAACTCCGCTCACGATCGTCTGCGCGCTCAGCGGCGTTCCGCCGTAGTCGCGCACGGAGAGTAACGCGTCGCGGCTCATTCCGGTCTCGAGCGCCAGGAGCGAACGCAGCTGCCCGTCCCTGTTCTGCTCCACCACGAACACGCGCTCATGCGCATCAATGAACTCCTTCACTGCAGCGGCAAAGGGGAATGCTCGAATGCGCATGTAATCCGCGTCAATGCCGCGCTCGTGCAGCAGGTCGCGCGCTTCGAGCATGGCCGCATGCGGACTGCCAAGTGCAATCAGCCCGATTGAACTTCCGCTCCCGTGAAAGTCCGGCGCAGGCAGATGCTCGGCCGCACCATTCACCTTCCGTGCAATTCGATCCACCACTTCCACGTACTCGGCAGCACCTTCGGTGTACGCGCCGTGCTTGTCGTGCCCCGAACCCCGGGCAAAGTAGGCGCCCTTCGGATGCACACCGGGCAATGTGCGAGCCGCAATTCCATCGCCGTCTACGTCCAGGTAGCGCGAGAACTTCTGAATACGCTCCAGGTCCGCCGCGCTCAGCACCTTTCCGCGGTCCGGGCGGTAGTCATCGTTCCACTTCAACCGGCTACACATCCAGTCGTTCATCCCGATGTCGAGATCGGTGACAAGGAACACGGGTGTCTGGAAGCGATCTGCAGCATCGAAGGCCGCTACGGCCAGGTAGAAGCACTCTTCGGGATTGGCCGGGAAGAGCGCAATGTGCTTCGTGTCGCCGTGTGAAAGGAACGCGATCGAAAGCAGGTCACCCTGCTGCGTGCGCGTTGGCATTCCCGTGGATGGTCCGGTACGCTGCACATCCACGAACACCGCCGGCACCTCGGCGTAGTAGGCGAGCCCTATGAACTCGCCCATGAGCGAAATGCCCGGGCCCGACGTGGGAGTGAATGCTCGCGCCCCGCACCACCCTGCACCAATCACGATGCCTGCCGCGGCCAGTTCATCCTCTGCCTGAACGATGCACACGTTGCGGCGACCGGTTTCAGCGTTTTTTCGAAAGCGCTCGCAGTAGCCGCTGAACGCTTCCATGAGTGACGTTGAGGGCGTGATCGGATACCACGCACCAACGGTGGCACCGGCGTAGACGCAACCTAACGCGGCGGCGCTGTTGCCGTCCATCAGGATGTGATCCCTGGTCTCGTCCATTGCCGACAGCCGAATGGGCAACGGACAGTCAAAATTCTCGCGCGCGTAATCGTATCCCAGGTGCAATGCGCGGAAGTTGGACTCGAGCACTGCCGGCTTTCGCGAGAACTTTGCCTCGATCATGGACTTCACCACTGCCAGATCGATGTCGAACAGTGCGACAAGCACGCCGGTGTAGGCAATGTTCTTCATCAGCGTGCGCTCGCGATCGCCTTCGAACGCTTCCACGCACATGCGGCCCAGCGGCGCCCCGAGAATGGTTACGTCATCGCGCAGCAGTTCCGGCGGAAGCGGCCATGAGGAATCGTGCAGCACCCACCCACCAGACTGAACGGCGGCGATGTCCTGCGCGAAGGTTGCAGGATTCATTGCCACAACCAGTTCCAGTTGCGATGGGCGCGCCGTGTAACCGCGGCCGCTCACTCGTATCTCGTACCAGGTGGGAAGTCCCTGTATGTTCGATGGGAATACGTTCTTGCCGGTAACGGGAATTCCCATTCCGAAAATGGACTGCATGAGCAGGCCATTGGCGCTGGCCGATCCTGTTCCATTTACCGTGCCGATGCGAAAGGCGAAGTCGTTCACTCGCACCGGCCGCTCGCGCGCCGGCTCATCCAGCTCCGGTGCAGTGGACATTGCGCTCATGGTGCCACCTGCTGAACGCCGTTGGTGCTGTGCGTGCCTGACGCGACAGGCGTTGCACCACCGCCGTCGCGAACCTTGCGCGGGCTCCGACGATTATCAGACGCTTCCCGGCCTGCGTAAGGGATTAGCAGCTCGAACTGCTTCATGTCCCAGGCGGCAGTAGGACACCTGTCCGCGCACAGTCCGCAGTGCAGGCATACGTCTTCGTCCTTGATCATCAGCCGCCGGGTTTGCGGCAGCTCGCCGGACACGAACATCGGCTGCGAATCGTTCACGGCCGGCGCGGTGAGACGTGTGCGAAGGTCTTCCTCGCTGCCGCCCGTAGTGATCGTGAGGCAGCTCACGGGACATACGTCAATGCATGCATCGCACTCGATGCACAGGTTGGCGGTAAAGTCCGTCTGGATATCGCAGTTCAGGCAGCGCTGTACCTCGTGAGCCGTCTGTTTTGCATCGAAGCCCATCTCGACCTCGATGCTCAATTCCTCGAATCGCTCTTCCAGGTTCACGTGAACCATCTTCGCGCGTGGCACGGGGTCGAAGTCGTTGCTGTACCCCCATGCGAACATGCCCAGCTTCGCGCTCGTGAGGTTCATTCCCCAGGGTGGGCGATTCCCGAGCGACAACTGCGTGCAGTGGTTGTGAATCGAGATGGCTGCCTGGTGACCGTGCTCCACCGCCCAGATGATGTTCTCAGGGCCCCAGGCCGCATCACCGCCGAAGAAAACGCCAGGCAGGGTGGACTGGAACGTGGCCTTGTCCACCACCGGCATGTCCCATTCTCCGAACTCCATGCCGATGTCACGCTCAATCCACGGGAATGCATTCTCCTGTCCGATCGCGAGAATCACATCGTCGCAGGGAATGATTACCGTGCCTGACACTTCACTTCGCTGGCGGCCTTCCACCTCTGTCCACGTGAGGCGCTCGAACTCCATTCCGACAAGTTTGCCGTTCTCGATAACGAAGCGGCTGGGTGAGTGATTCTCGATGATCTCCACACCCTCTTCTTCCGCATCTTCCAGCTCCCATGGAGATGCCTTGAAGTGCCTGCGTCCCCTGCGGGCCATCACCTTGATGTCGCGTCCGCCAAGCCGCTTCGACGTGCGGCAGCAATCCATGGCGGTATTTCCTACGCCGATGATGAGTACCCGCTCGCCTATCGAGCTCACGTGCTCGAAGTGCACCGATTCCAGCCAGTCTATACCTATGTGAATCCGGTCCGTGTCGTGGCGCCCCGGCAGCTCGAGCTCCTTTCCCTTGGGCGCACCACTGCCCACGAACACTGCATCCCAGCCTTCCGCGAGCAGTTCCCGCATGCTGTTCACAGGTGTGCCGAGTCGCAGGTCAACACCCATGTCGAGTATGTAGCCTACTTCCTCGTCAAGCACGTCTGCCGGCAGGCGAAACGACGGGATGTTCGTTCGCATGAGGCCGCCCGGCCGCTCGAGCTTTTCGAAGATCGTGCATTCGTAGCCCAGCGGCAGCAGGTCGTTGCATACCGTGAGCGACGCAGGCCCCGCCCCCACGAGTGCAACGCGCTTTCCGTTCTTCTCGGCGGCCGGCTGCGGAAGCCTGGCTGTAATGTCTCCGCGGTGGTCAGCTGCGACGCGCTTCAGCCTGCAGATGGCGACCGGCTTTCCATCCACGCGCCCCCTGCGGCATGCCGGTTCACACGGACGGTCGCACGTTCTGCCCAGGATGCCGGGAAACACGTTGGACTCCCGGTTGAGCATGTAGGCGTCGTCGTACCTGCCGAGTGCGATCATCCGGATGTATTCCGGAACGTTCGTGTGAGCGGGGCACGCCCACTGACAGTCCACCACCTGATGGTAGTATCGCGGATCTCGAACGTCTGTGGGTCCCATGCACTCCCCTCCATTGCTTGTGGGGAACAGCTGCTACGCGCCCAGGTTGTTCTGCTGTGTCTCACTCCATGCAGGCTTGCTTCCGTCCCGCGTCCGCGCGGATTGGCGGGAACGGCTCGCCGTTAGCAGGCGGCCGGGATTGACGCGGCGTGAGCAGATCCCGGCGCGGGCCTCACTCGCGGGGCGACAGGCGCAGGCGTTGACTTACAGCAATGCGCTATGCATACCGTCGGGCGCGTGATCCTGCAAGGCGGGCCAGGTCGCGGTTATCGTCGGTTGGCAGGGTGGGAGTCTCCGGTATTCGCGCGCATGTCGCACCTGCCGCGCCGCTGGGG
>DATGOL010000070.1:0-4764 GCA_035306065.1 Gemmatimonadales bacterium
TATAGTCCTCGGGGTTCGCGGAGAAGACGATGAGGACGTCCAGTGGAAGCCGAATGGGATATCCCTTTATCTGGACGTCTCCTTCCTGCATGATGTTGAAGAGGCCCACCTGCACCTTTCCGGCGAGATCAGGTAGCTCGTTGAGCGCGAAAATCCCTCTGTTCGCTCGCGGAAGCATGCCGTAGCTGATGGTGAGTTCGTCGCTCAGAACATGCCCGCCGCGTGCGGCACGAATGGGGTCCACGTCGCCTATGATGTCCGCAATGGTCACGTCAGGCGTGGCGAGCTTCTCAATATAGCGTTGCGACCGGTCAACCCACTCGATTGGCGTGTCGTCACCACCGGCCGCGATTGCCATCCGTGCCTGCTTGGAAATGGGCCTGAAGGGATGGTCATTGATCTCGCTGCCTGCAACCACGGGCATTTCGTCATCGAGCAGGCTCGTGAGGCTCCGCAGTATTCGCGACTTCGCCTGCCCGCGAAGGCCGAGCAGGATGAAGTTGTGCCTGGAGAGAACGGCGTTCACGATCTGCGGTACGACGGTGTCGTCAAAGCCGATGACGCCCGGGAAGAGCGGTCCGCCGCACTCCAGGCGTGCCAGCAGGTTCTGGCGCAGTTCGTCCTTCACCGTGCGGTTGATGCGGTGCGGAGCACCCCATGGCGATGCGCGCAGCGCGCCGATCGTATCCGGTTTCTTCTTCACAAGAACTCCATCGCATGCTGGTTGAACACCAGGCCCTGGCGTTTACGGACGTCCGCGGACAGGCGCACACGGCGGAAGCTGCCAGGCGGCAGTATTGACGGAACGACGAGTGCCAGCTGGCAGGACAACCCGCCTGCCAAGTGGCAGTGCCCCGCCAGGCCGGCTGACCTGAAGCCTCTCGCACACACCGTTCCCTCGCGCCGGCCAGTGGTTATCGCGCAATCTGCAACACCCGGCCCAGGGCCGGCGGGGTGAGGAAATTCACTAAAACATTGCCTGGGAGTGGGTCTTCATCACGAAAATTGCTTGACAGCCAGTGTAGAGGTCCTAACTTCAGCCCGGCTCCGGTAGCGCCAGTCTGCGCACGGAGCACCCGGAACGCCTCTAAACACCAGGAGAAGAAATGAAGCGCATCGCAGTCGCTATCGCACTCATCGCAGTTGCCGCTTGCACCGCGCAGGAGGAGGCCCCGGTCATGGACACGACCGCTGCCCCGGCTGCCGCCCCCGCCCCTGAAGCCGTGATGGATTCAGCGGCAGTGGATTCCACCGTTGTTGATTCGATGGTAGTCCCGCCACCGACTGAGTAATAGCCGAGCAGGAGTGGTGCAGCGGGGGCACAGCCATTGGTTGTGCCCCCGCTGCGTTTAGCCACGATATTCCTGCTGACACGAACCCGGCCATGTCCCCTCACGCCAGCGCCGCCGCTTCCGCCGTCGGCGTCATTAACCAGGCCGTCGCCGTGCACGGCAGCTGCTCCCTTGCCCTTTCGGGCGGCAGCACGCCGGTGCCATTCCACCGGCTGCTCGCAACAGAGTTCGCTGAACAAGTGCCGTGGGGAAACGTCCATGTTTTCTGGGGCGACGAGCGCTACGTACCACACAGCGACGCACGCAGCAACTACGGAATGGCGCGGCGCACTCTGCTGGACCACGTGCCCTGCCCGAGCGAAAACATCCACCCCATGCCGACCTCGGGCCCGAGTTCCAGCGATGCGGCACTCGAGTACGAACACACGCTGCGCAAGCACTTCAGTGGCGGGGTTCCGCGCTTCGACCTGATGGTGCTGGGCATCGGACGCGACGGCCATACAGCGTCTCTCTTTCCGCATTCGCCCGCATTGCGTGAAAAGTCGCGCTGGGTGCTCGCCGTTACGGCAGAGGCCGATGTTCGGCAGCGCCTGACGCTAACGCTCCCGGTGATCACTCGTGCGGTGCATACATTCGTGATCGTAACCGGTGCCGAAAAGGCCGCAGCAGTGGAGCTTGCACGATCGGCGCGCACCGATCCGGCAGACTGTCCTGCCGCCGCGCTGCAGAAATCGGAGGGAGAGGTTGCATGGTGGCTGGATGCTGCAGCGGCCGGCCACTGAGAAACCCGCCGGCAGTGCAGGCGAGAATCATGCAATGGTTACAACGGTGCGCTCCACTGCATCTCTCACACTCGACTGACGGTCCGCTTCCGTTGGTTCGGAGGAAACATGCAACTCGGATTGATTGGGCTCGGACGGATGGGCAGCGGACTGGCTGCAAGACTGCTGAAGAACGGGCATGAGGTGGTCGGTTACGACGTCGCCGCCGACAGTGTGCAGCAGCTTGTGGAAGTCGGTGGAGGGGGAGCCGATTCAATCGATTCGCTCGTTCAACAGATGTCATCGCCGCGCGCAATCTGGGTAATGGTCCCCCACGGCGCACCCACTCGACAGACCATAGAATCGCTGATCCCGCTGCTTGGCAGTGGAGACGTGCTGGTAGACGGAGGCAATTCCCGATATACCAGTTCGGTTGAGCACGCCGAGCGTTGCGAGCCGCACGGCATTCAGTTTCTGGATGTTGGAGTGAGCGGCGGAGTGTGGGGTGCCGAGGAAGGGTTCAACATGATGATCGGCGGACCACGTGAGGCATTCGAAAGGCTGGAGCCGGTATTCAAGGCACTTGCGCAGCCTGGCGGCTATGCACATGTGGGTGCGAGCGGAGCGGGGCACTTCGTGAAGATGATGCATAACGCGATCGAGTACGCAATGCTCCAGGCGGTTGGGGAAGGCTTCGAATGCCTGGCTCGCTCGCCTTACGATCTCGATCTCGGACAGATCGCCAGGCTGTGGCAGAACGGCTCCGTGGTTCGCTCGTGGCTGATCGAGCTGCTTGGCCGGGCACTCGAGCAGGAGGGCAATGACCTTGCGGCGATTGGCGATCGAGTGGACGATTCAGGAACCGGACGCTGGGCAATTGAATACGCCCTGGAGACTGGAATACCGGTACCGGGCATCAGCGTGGCGCTATTCGAGAGATTCGATTCGCGCACGGAGAAGCGCTTCGCGCACCAGGTGATTGCGGCGTTGCGAAAGCAGTTCGGCGGGCACGCAGTGGAGACGGTGCAGCCATGACGCAAGGTGCGTCGCGGGAACGGCGCCCCGTTATGCTCGATGTGGAGGAAGCCGGGATGCGCCGCGGACGGCGCGCGGATTCCTGCGCAATAGTGATATTCGGTGCGAGTGGAGATCTCGCTCGACGAGAGCTGTTTCCGTCGCTGTTCGAGCTCTACATGAAGGGTTTGCTTCCGGCCGCATTCGCGGTTATCGGGGTGGCGAGGGAGCAGCTGGACGACGATCAGTTCCGGCAGCGCATGCGCGAGAACGTTATGAAGGCCGTGACCTGCGATGAGGGAGACTGGAACGAGTTCGCCTCACGCATAGGCTATGTGCAGGCGGACGTGGTGGCGGCAGCGGAGGAGGGCTATGCAGCCGTGAGCGAACGCTTTGAGCAGGTACGTGCGGAGCTTGCACTTGATGACAACGTACTCTTTCATCTCGCCGTACCTCCCTCGCTGTTCAGCACTATCGCAAGCGGGCTCGGCTCATCGGGCCTGGCGACACCGAGGAGTGGGTGGCGCAGGCTGGTGGTGGAGAAGCCTTTCGGTACGAACCGGGAGAGCGCGCGCGAACTGGACGTTCAGTTACGCCAGGTGTTCGATGAGGAGCAGATCTATCGGGTTGATCATTTCCTCGGCAAGGAAACCGTGCAGAACATGCTCGTGTTCCGGTTTGCGAATCCGGCATATGAGCCTGTATGGAACAGGAATTACATAGACCACGTGCAGATCACGGTGGCCGAGGACATCGGTATCGGCACGCGTGCGAACTTCTATGAGCAGACGGGTGTGGTTCGCGACATGCTGCAGAACCATCTGCTGCAGCTCTTGTGCATGACTGCAATGGAGCCGCCGGTGCGATTCGATGCGGCGTCGCTGCGCGATGAGACCGTCAAGGTGCTGGCGGCGGTGCGTCCGATCGCGGCCGGCATTGATTCAGGCGCAGTGAGAGGGCAGTACGGCGCGGGTTCTGTTGGCGGCGAACCCGTGGCTGGTTACCGGGATGAGAAGGGCGTGCCGGACGATTCGCTGACGTCCACCTATGCTGCGGTTAGGCTGATGCTGGACAACTGGCGGTGGGCGGGTGTTCCGTTCTACCTGCGCACCGGGAAGCGAATGACGCGAAAGCTTACCGAGGTCGCCATTCACTTCAAGCCGACGCCTTACGTGATGTTCCCTCCGGAAGACGGGCGCGCGGTGCACCAGAGCGTACTGGTGTTCGAGTTGCAACCTGACGAGGGTATCGTGCAGGCGCTTGGCGCGAAACAGCCGGGGCCGGACCTCGCCGTTCGCACGGTTACCATGCGCTTCGATTACGCGGAGGCGTTCGGTGTGGAGGAACCACCAAGTGCATATGCCTGGCTCCTTCTCGACGCAATGCAGGGCGACCAGACGCTGTTCGCACGTTCCGACTGGGTGGACCGTGCCTGGCAGATCGTGGATCCGATCGTGGAGCGCTGGTCGAAAGAAGGGCCTTCGGATTTCCCGAATTACGAGGCCGGCTCTGCAGGGCCGCAGGCTGCAGACCGCCTGCTGGCACGCGATGGACGCAAGTGGAGGAAGCTGGAAGCCGGTGAATTGGCGTAGCCTGCCCGGCGCCTGACGCCGCGGGTTTGCAGTGCACTTCGGCTTGAACTGCGCCGCCTGCCTTACGCTTTCGCTTTATTCCGCCGCCGCCGCCGCCGCCGCCGC
>DATGOL010000071.1:0-6344 GCA_035306065.1 Gemmatimonadales bacterium
GTTCGCCGTGCAGCCTGACGACGCGTTTCTACTCAGCTCAGACGGCCTGCACGACCTTGTGAACGAGCACGAGATCGGTGAGCTGGTGGGTGGCGGCGCCGTGCATGCGCAGGTTGCATGCGATCGTCTCGTTGCAATAGCGCGCGATCGTGGCGGCCCGGACAATATTTCGGTGGCAATCCTGCGCATGCGTTCAGAGGGCTCAACACACAAGTCCATCAGTGAAACTCGGACAGTAGTGGCGGTATCATGATTGGCAGCACCGTTGGCAACTATCGTATAGTGGAACGGCTCGGTGACGGCGGCATGGGCAGTGTATTCCGTGCTGTTGACGAGATGCTCGATCGTGAGGTTGCCATCAAGGTGCTGCGGCCGGAGCTTGCGCGACAGGAAGCTCTCGTTGAACGCTTCCGGCAGGAGGCGCGTGCACTCGCCAGGCTGTCACACCCGCGCATTGCAACTCTGCATGGAATGGAGCGCCACGGTGATGAACTCCTGATGATCATGGAGTTCGTGCGCGGTGACACCCTGGAGGCGATCGTCCAGCGTTCGGGGAGAATCGGGTGGCAGCGTGCGGCAGAGCTCTGCATTGCGGTGCTTGATGCCCTGGACCACGCGCACGACAACCAGATCGTGCACCGCGACATCAAGCCGGCAAACGTGATGCTTGCGCACTCCGGAGCCGTTAAGGTGATGGACTTCGGAATTGCGCGCATGCTGGGCAGGAATCGACAAACCCAGTTCGGGCATGCGGTGGGAACGCCCACCTACATGGCACCGGAGCAGCTTCGCGGCGAGGAGGTAGACCGGCGAACGGACGTATACGCCGTTGGTGCGGTGTTGTTCGAGCTCATAACGGGCCGGCTTCCGTTCGAAGCTGACTCGGACTATCGGCTCATGATGCTGCAGCTCCACGAGCCGCCGCCGCGGCCAAGCACCATGCAGCCGGATGTGCCTGCCGAGCTGGATGAGACAATTGCCCGGTCAATGGCAAAGGATCGCGCGGATCGCTTTCGGGATGCAGTGTCTTTCTCGCGTGAGCTGCGCTCCATACTGGATGCACACGCAGACAGCAGGGCCCGCACGCCGGCTTCGGAGACCAGGCTTCTGGCGCCGGTGGCCGAAGTGGCAGCCGACGGCATTGGTAAGACCACCGATCACACACTCGCGGGTGAAACTCGTGTTGCCGGTGGAGCGGGTGATGCTGGCGAGACGCGCGTCGCAGGAGCAGACGTCGCACCGAAAACACGAGTGTCCTACGCCGGTGAGGGCTCGTCGGGCGCGCCGGGCTATGAGCATTATCGCGATGGCACACCTGGATACGTGAGCACTGTCGCTGGCACCGTGCAGCGCGTACTTGCGAACCTGGAACCATGGCAGAAGGACTGGCGCACCTGGTCAGCCGCGGGCGCGCTGCTCGTAGCCGCTGGGCTGAGCGCGATAGGTTTGAGGTCTTACGGCGAACACGAAGACGACGGCCCGGCGGTTCAGGTGGCGGACGGTTCCGGGCTGATCCACGATGTCTCAAAAAATCCGAGCGGTCCGAGTGATCCGAACCAGCGGCCGAGTGATGTTGGGCGGCGAGGTGATATGGCAATCCAGCCAGTCACTGAAGACGCTGCATCGTTGATAATCAACGCTCCGCCGATTCGTCCATCGGTTCCGCCGCAACCCGAACCGGAGCGACCGAAGGGGTCTGGCGGGGCTGGTGATCGCAGGGAGGCTCCGGCGCCGGAGCCCAGGCAGCCTGCGCCTGACCGTCCACCGCAGCCGAAGGAAAGGGACAGCACGAGTCCGAGGCCCCAGCCCGAGTCTGGTGGAAGGGTGGAGCCTGTGAAGCCGGAAGTGCAGACGGAGGCAGAAGCGCATGCGGAGATATCGTCGCTGCTCGGCCAGGCGGCGAGGCAGTTGAGCGGGCGCGATGGCGGCGTTGCTCAGTCTCTCATCGGAGGGGCGAAGGGCGGAGAGTGGAGTGCACTGATGCGAGAGGGTCGGGTCAGCATGTCGATAGACGGGTCGCCCGGGGTGCGGGTGGACGGCGATCGCGCGCGCGCAGACGTATCCGCGACGGTAAATGTGCGGTCTGCGTTCGGTGCGAACCGTCGTCGGTCAGCGCAGTTCAGCGCTGAGCTGGAGAGGAGCGGTGGCAGGTGGGTGCTAAGGGTGCTGCGGCCGGTGGGGGAGCTGGAGCTGATGTAGCGTGGACTCGGCGCTGGAGTGCGGGGTGTCGCGGGCGGCATCTCTACGCTCTACTTTAGCTGGGCGGCAATCCGACTTCATTGCGAGTGTGGAAGCCGGGGCGCATAAGGCCGCCTGACGACAACTACAATGCGTCGTTCGGCATCGAGCAACTGCCTGCAATACCGTACGCCTCCGCCCACGCGTCTCACCCCGCTCCCTGCCCTTTGCCCGGTCTCTTGGCTCACATCCGACTACTCCCCATTGTCGCCGCGGTCGCGACACTGCCCCTCGCGCATGCGCTGCACGCCCAGACGCCTCGCGAGCTCATGCCCATCGAGTTCGAGAACTCGGCGGAGTTCGGCTGGCTCAACAAGGAAGTGCTGGACAGCCGCACTCTGGACGACATGCGCGATCCGAACACGTGGATTCACACGGGAACGGCGGATGTCACCTTCCCGAGCGAGCCGCGAATGGGAGACATGCGCGTGATGCGCGTGGACATGCAGATGTTCACCGGTCCGTCGGCTCCCACTGCGAACAGGCTTTCCGCAGTGAACCTCAGGCGCAGGTTCAACGGCGAAGACTGGAGCGGTTACAACCGACTGTCCATCTGGATACGCCCGCAGGTACGTGGCCTGCCCATGCTGCCGCTGCAGATAGTGATGCATAACGCGGGTGCCGAGAAGGTTCCAGATGACTACTACAGGGAGGGCATTCACTACGTAACCCTCGAGAACGGCGGCTGGCAGCAGGTGGTATGGGAAATCGAACCGCTTGCCCGCGACAGCGTTACGCTGCTGGAAATCGGCTACTGGATGAACAAGCGCCTGGCTGCACCCGCGGACAGCGTGGCGTTCGAGATCGGGCGCATCGAGCTGCAGCGCGTGCAACCGGATCATCACACCGGCTGGAACGTTGCACCTGGGCGAATTGCCTACAGCCATACGGGCTACGCGAGCCACCTGCCAAAGACCGGAATTGCGAGCGACCTCACGGCGTCCAACTTTCAGGTGGTTCGCGTGAACGACAACGCGTGGGGCCCGGTGGTGCTGGACAAGCCGGTGGAGCAGGTGAAGTCGCGGCTGGGCAGCTTTCAGGTGATGGACTTTTCGTCCATTCGCGAGCCGGGACGCTACGTGCTTCGCGCTGGCGGCCGCACGACGCGCGCTTTCTCCATCGGAAACGATGTGTGGAAGGGCACGATATGGAAGTCGCTCAATTTCCTGTACGGCAACCGCTGTGGATTCGCGGTGCCTGGATCGCACGGCGTTGATCACCTCGACTGGTTTGCAACACAGGGTGACCGGCGCATAACGATGAGCGGTGGCTGGCACGACGCCGGTGACCTGTCCCAGGGAATCATCAACACCGGCGAGCTCACGTACGCACTGTTTGCGCTGACCGAGCGGTTGAAGGAGCGCGGTGATGACCCCGAGCTGCTCGCACGCGTGCTCGAGGAAGCCCGCTGGGGACTGGACTGGGTACTGCGTGTGCGTTTCGACGGTGGCTACCGCATGTACTTCTCACCGCACAACCAGTGGACCAACAACATCGTGGGCGACGAAGACGACCGCTCGCGGGAGGCGCTCAACAATCCGAACGCGAACTACATCGCCGCTTCGGCTGCAGCCATAGCGTATCGCATGCTCAGGGATTCTGATCCCGAGCTTGCCGAGCGCAGCCTGCGCATTGCAGAGGACGATTGGAACCACGCGATAGTTGGTGTAGAGAGTGCGGAGACACGCCACACGCCGGCATTCGCGGCCACGGAGATGGAACTGGCGTCAATCGGCATAACGGCTTCGCTCGAACTGTATCGTGCCACGGGACTGGAGAAGTACGCCGACAAGGCAATTGCGCTGGCACGTGTTGTAGTGGAGTCACAGCAGAAGTCGAATGTCGGCAGCGAGTTTCCGCTTTCAGGGTTCTTCTGGACCGGCCCCGCTCGCGACACGCTTTTTCACCAGTTTCACCGCGGTAATGATCAGGCTCCGATAGTTGCGCTCTCCCAGCTGGTGTCGGCGTTTCCCGACAATCCGGACTGGATGAGCTGGTACGGCACGGTCGCTCGTTATGCAGAATACCAGAAGCGTGGTGCGGTGAGCACGGAACCGTGGGGATTCCTTCCCGCATACGTATATCGGGATGGTGACGAGGCAACGGTTCCGGATTCCGGTGCACTCCACAGTGCCACCCGTGAGGCGTACCGGAAGCAGGTGCTGGCGGGAATGCCCATGGGTGATGGCTGGTTCCTGCGCGCGTTTCCGGTGTGGTTCTCACGACGCGGCAACTATGGGGTTTTGCTGTCACAGGCTCGGGCGGCTGCAACAGCTGCAGCGGTACGAGGCGACACGGCCGGCGAGTATGTGGCTCAAATGCAGGCACAGTGGGTGGTGGGCCGCAATCCGTTCGTCCAGAGCACCATGTATGGCGAAGGTTACGACTGGGCGCAGCAGTACAGCGTGTCGTCAGGCGACTTCGTGGGGTCGCTGCCGGTGGGCATGCAGAGCCGGGGCATGACGGACCTGCCCTACTGGCCGTCGCAGAACATGTACGTGTACAAGGAAGTGTGGGTGCACTCCACCAGCCGCTGGCTGTGGATGATGTCAGACATGCTGTCGCCCTCCGCGGTGCGCGATCCAGAGGCAACGCCGCAGCTGTCCGTGAGTCATTCGGTCGCGCGGAACGGCGAGGTGACCATCCGGTTGGCCGTGCGTGGCGAGGGGCCGCATACGTTCGCGGTGCGAGCCGACAACCTCACGCTGCGCGGAGGCCCGAAGACGGCAACACTGCGTGCCGGCCGAACGACGACGCTGGAATGGACGGGGCGTCCTGCGGATAAGTCGGCTCCCTGGGTGGCGTTCATCGTGCCGGACGGTGACGTGCGGCGCGGAGTGGAGCTGTTCGGTCACGTGAGGTGAAGGATCTCCTGATCGGGGTAGTACGGATTGAACTTGCATCCCTGGCCGATCGGTGGTAGCCTCGCGTGAGGGGCCTCCGCATGCTCGGCTGCAAGCGGATCTTCAACCCGGTACTGCGCGCATTAACTGACCCGAACCTCACGGCCGCCGATGTCCGCAACCTCTCGATCACTCCGCGCAGTCGCTACGGTAGTTGTCGCTTCCCTCGCGGTAGCGTGTGGCTCAGCCGGACCGGCTGATGCCGAACAGGACTACACGAACGCGCCACAGTTGACACTGGTGGAAGACGTTCGTTTCTGCACCGACGAGGAGCTGCCGGAGTGCCAACTCACCGATAGCCCGATCGTGGCGCCTGCCCCCGATGGGGGTGCCGTGATCGGATTGCCCCAGGGCCCGATAACAGGCTTCGGTCCGAATGCCGAGTTGGTTGCAAGCTATGGTCGGCGCGGCGGTGGACCCGGCGAGTACGCCTTCGTGCCGGGAGTACACGTGGCGCCTGACGGGCGCGTAATCCTCTATGACTTCGCGCAGTCCCGCCGTACAGTATTCGCCGCGGATGGCGCGCTGCTGGGGACCGAAGCCAGGGAGCCGGATTTCGGCATGCGCGACATAAGCTTCGGCGCCCGGGGGTATGCAGTGCTCTGGGAGCCGCCGGCCGAGGTCGGTGACAGCGTGATTTCGGAAGTACGCCTGTACAGGGATACTCTCCCGTTCATTGTCGTAGGCCGAATGCCCCTCGTGAGGCTCAACGACGAGATGGGCATGACGAAGATGCCTGGCTTCTTCAAGCCTCTCTTCCCACTCTGGGCGGTGGAGTCCGACAGTTCCTTCCTGCTGGCCGATGGTGTGTCGCTGCGGATCATGCGCCATTTCAGCGACGGACGTTCCGAGACCGTGGTAGAGGCAACGGGCATCGGAAACAGGGCAGTGACCGCGGATGACATCCGAGCCGAGCGGGCCACGCAGGAGGCCGCGACTGCGCGCGTGCCAGTTCGGATGGATCCCGCATTGTTGAACGAGCGGGAAGCTGACGCGGCGAGTCATCACAGGTTTGCAGATCGCGTAATGGTGCTGCACGACGGAACCATACTGCTGCGCGAGAATGCATTCGGGGTGGATTCGGCACGCTGGACGATGTTCGAGGGCACCGGCGAGGTGATAGGCAGGTTCGCGCTGAGGCCCGCTGCACAGGTGGTTGGCGGTGGGCGAGATAGACTGCTCCTGCAGAACCCGAATGAGCTG
>DATGOL010000072.1:0-9681 GCA_035306065.1 Gemmatimonadales bacterium
CGGTCACCGACTGTCAGGCAGTACTGCAGGAACTGACGCTCTCCGGTGCGAAGTGCCTCACGAACGGTCTCCAGCAGGCGCGCCGCTGTCTCAGCGGGCATCAACTCCTCGAGACGTTTGCCCTGCATCTCCTCAGGCGAGCATACGAGCAGCCCCGCGCTGGATGCCAGAACCCGCCGGTGAACGCCGTCCGCGTCCATCACCAGCACGACATCTGACGTGCCGGAGATGAATGCGTCCAGTTCAGCCGGGGTTAGCTCGTCGCGCTGCGTTGGCCGGGCAGCCCCGGCTGTGCCCTCTCCTGCTGGCATGAGGCGCAACGACTGTGAAGCGACAGATCCCGCCGGAACTCCCGGGCGGGACTCGGACGTGGGTACTCGTCTTACAGACAAGGCTTTCGCGGCGATGAGACGGCAATAGGGGGTCCGAACTGCGAACGGTACTGCCTTTTGACGACTCATCGCCCCGCGAGTTACCGCATCCACCCGTCCGTATTCCAGCGGCAAACTGCAGGCTGCTCGTCGCAGCTGAAGGCACTGCGAAATTCGCTTGCCGTGGGTCAGAGCGCCGGGGCTACGGCGCGGAATTGTCTCTCATGAGGGAGAAGTCGTACTCCAGCTTGATGGTGTCAGCCACGCTGATAACGCTGCGCACCGTTGGCTTCTCCATCTGGAAATCCGCAAACGTGAACGCCGTAGCCGCGCTTCCCTTAACCTGGCCATCGGTATACTCGGCCGTCACCTGCCAGGTAGTGGGACGCGTGACACCGCGAACGGTGAGGTCACCAATCATCTCGAAGGTGTGCGAACCCGAACGCGCCACGGATTCCGAGAGAGTCGGCAGGCCGCGCAGCTCAGTGGGTACGAATTCAACGGACGGGAAGGTGTCCGTTACAAGCAGCCTGCGACGCACGTAGCCGTCGCGACGGTCCGAGTCGCTCGTAATCGCGCTCACCCCTACAACGATTCGGCTCTCGCCAGCCACGAGCGCACCGGAACTGTCCACGGCGATGGCACCGGCGATGTCCGTGGTCTCGCCCAC
Organism: Gemmatimonadales bacterium; assembly: GCA_035306065.1. Classification (GTDB taxonomy): domain Bacteria; phylum Gemmatimonadota; class Gemmatimonadetes; order Gemmatimonadales; family Gemmatimonadaceae; genus JBBQHX01. Next base: position 1,042 of record DATGOL010000072.1, read on the forward strand.
TGCATCGTTCGGGAAGTCGCGCCCGAGAAGTTGCTCGCGAACCCGGTAGCGCGCGGAGTTGCCCTCCGGCGCCACAGCAAGGCGAAGCGCTACAACCCCTGAGCCGTTGCCAAGTGCCGCCGCGGCAAGGGAGTCTGCAACGAGGGTCGTCTCGCCGGCGTCGCTTCCGCCGCAGGCCAGGAACGGCAAGACGAGAATGCCCAGTACAATGCTTCGAAGCTTGATCATTGAGGAGAGCTGGAGGTTGTGTGAGTGAACCCGGACTCCCGTCACCGGCACCTGCGTCTCGCCGCAGCTGCCGATTTCCAGGTGAGTCCGCCGATCACTCAAACGCTCCCGTCCCCTGATCCGTTGACGAGAATAGCGCGCAACGCAGCGCCCGAAGCACCGGGCGATTCCTTCAGCCGTCGTTCACTGCCTGCCTGTTGGGGTATCGGTCTGGCACTCTGCGCCAATCCCGCGGGCTACGGGGCGGACAGTCGTTCCGCATCCGCGAAGGCCTCCAGCCCGCGCCATACTTCCGGGTCCAGCCCCGCGGCCAGCCGGTAGTATCCTTCCCGCCCCCACCGCGTTGACGCCACCTGCAGCAACAGGCGATGCTCGATCAGGCGATCCGCATCGGGAGTTGTCGGCACGCTCGCACCCTGCGCTGCCGCGAATGTCTTGAACGACTCCAGGGCGCCGCCAGCCAGCGTTCGCGAGGACGCAAACGCATCGAGGTCGGCATACGCCGCCTGGTTCTCGGACACGTGACCGCCAGCCCACTGGAGCGGGAGCAGCTGTTCATCGATTGTCGCAAGCCAGAGAGGCTCCGGCTCCGGCTGGTCAATCATGACATCCGGTACGATGCCACCGCCGCCATACACCGTCCTGCCCGAAGTCGTGCGACACGACGGACGGCCTGCGGTGTCCCGTTCGGCCCGCGCGAGGCGATAGTACTCCCTCGTGGAAAGACCGCGGTAGTCGCGCTGAACCACCCGCCCGCACGGTGTGCGCACCTGTCCAACCACAAGTACCACAACCGAACCATCCGACAGCGGGAAGCCGGTCATCAGCAGCGACTTCCCGAACGTCGGGCGCCCCACGATCAGTGCGCGATCGTGATCCTGGAGCGCACCCGCCACGAGTTCAGATGCACTGGCGGACCCCTCGTTCACGAGCGTGACAACGGGGAACCGCTTTTCGCGCGACCAGAACGAACGGGATACGCGGGCAGTATCGGTCAGCTGTTCCTTGCGGCCGGACTGCGTGTAGAGAACTGCTCCCTTGGGAAGAAACTCGCCGGCCACTCGCGACGCCTCATCAACGATTCCGCCGGGGTTGTCGCGCAGGTCGAGCACCAGGCGACGCATCCCCGCGCGCTCCAGGCGGCTCATCGCAGAGCGAACGTCGCGCGACACTCCCGTGTTCTCGAACGACGTGATGCGGATGTACCCGGTGGAGTCGTCCAGCATCATCGCCGCCGGCACCGCGGTGATCTCGTCTGCGCGCTCTCGCCTCACGCTGCGCTCCAGCTCAACGAGAGAGCCGTCCGACCGGCGACGCTCGAGCGTGAGGCGCACACTGCTCTTGTTCGCACCGGACAGTGCCAGCTCCAGTTCAATCACGCTCTCGGCAACAACCGGTTCACCGTCAATGGCCACCAGTTCGTCACCGGCAAGTACGTCGGCATCGACCGCTGCGGACCCGGGAATGACGCCAACCACTATCGGCGCACCACCGCGAAGCGAAAACGTTACAGGAATGGACACAAGCTTTCCGGCCTTGCGCTGTGCCTCCTTCTCCGGCGTCAGGCGGTAGGAAGTGAGTACGTACGAGTGCGGGTCGGCGGCGCGCAGCATTCCGTTGATTGCGGCCGCGATCAGACGGTGCGTGTCGAGGGAATCCGGATGGTTGACGCGCAGGTGGTTGAGTACCTGGCTGAACATCTGCAGGTCTTCTGCAGCCGTGCGCTGCCGGATGCCCGATTGCTGGGCCTCCGCGCTGCCGCTGACGACGGTGGCGAGCGCGGCCACCAGGGTCGCGCTCGCGCCAAACAGCCGAATCTTCATCAGTTGTCGCTGTCTCCGGCCTGTGCCAGCCTGGCCAGGCGGCTCTCCGCATCTGCACGATCGGAGTGCAGTCTCGAGGACCTCGCCAGGAACTGCCGATAGTACTCTGCCGCCTCCTGCTGATTGCCCAGGGTTTCAAGGGCAATACCCAGACGCAGGTAGGGGTGTGCAAAGTACGGCTCGGCCTCGATTGCGGCGCGGTACTGCTCCACCGCATCGTCCGTCTCTCCCGTCAGGCTCAGCACGTCGCCGTAGCGCAGGCGAACACCCACGTCGGTTCCGCGAAGTTCGGTTGCGAGCGCAAGCTCGCTCAAGGCAGTGGTAGTGTCTCCGCTTGCAAGTGCCATCTCTGCGAGCTCGGAATGCGCGATGTAGAAGGACATGTCCTCCTCGAGCGCCCTGCCCAGCGCCGCACGAGCACTGGCGGTGTCGTTCTGCGCAGAGTACGCGCGCGCAAGCGTGAACTCCAGCATTGCCTTGGAGTCGTAGAAGTACACCAGCTGCTTCTCGTCACGCTTGCGCATCTCCTCCAGCAGGATGGTGATCTCGTTGGCTGCGCTGTCGAACATCATGCGGTGGTAGAAGGCACGTGCCCTGGGAGCGCGGAGCGCGTAGTCGCGCGACCTGCGGCGCAGGGCGTCTCCGTAGTACTTGATCGCGTCGTCGAAGCGTGCCTCGGAGTAGGCGATGTATGCATCGAAGGCAGCATCGCCCGTGCGCCTGCTCGAGACGTTGGCAGTGGGTCCGTATACCTCCTCTACAACGCGATCCAGCATCATGCGCTCGAAGCGTGCGAAGTAGAACGGATTCCTGTAGAGCGCCTCAACGGCAAGCGAGTCAATCTCGCGCACACGCTTCGACTGAACGGTTGCCTTGTGCCCCAGGAAGTAGCGCGCAAAACGACGCGAGTCCGTGAGGTGCAGCGCCACTCGATGAGCATAGTATGCGTCTCCCCAGTTAGGCGCGAGCCGTGTGGCCCAGTAGAAGGCATCAGCGGCACGTGACGGCTGCTTCGCCACCTGCATCATGCCCATCTGGAAGTACGCGTTATGGTCGTTTGTGTCTGCAGTAGCAGGCAGCTCCGGGCGCCTGGGCGCACGCTGAGCGTGTATGTCTGCTGCCGGGATAACGAGGGCGAGGGCACATGCTGCGAACAGGAGTCGCATGGCGATAACCTTGATCGGGAGGAGGCCGGAAGGCTGGGCGGAAGGTGGGATCTCAGGAGCACAGCACGGAATTTCTGCCGTGTTGCTGCTCGAGAAGTGCAGCCGGATTGACAACCAGAATGGCCCATTGAGCATGGCATGCGCGATTCATGGTGGGTCCATCATGCAACCCCGTCTCCGACATTGCAAGAGACGATTTTGCTGCAGGTGCAGCAACCTTCGAGAGGGGCGCATTCTGCGCGTGCGGCGGAGCTCAAACCCTGTAGCAAAAGGGCAGGTGGCACCCACTCCCCTCACGCGCGTACGGCGGCGGCCGCACTGGCCAGCTGCACGACCGCGTGCAGTATCCAGGCACGGCGTTCACCTGCAACTGACGAGAGGCATACATCTGCAACGCAGCCAGGTGCGGCGCCCGCACCGCGTGAAGCAGTTATCTCGCGCCGATTCGTGTTCGGCATTGCGTTGCCCGCAGGACGCAAACCCGACTATACCGCCCGCTGAAGCCAATGCCCGTAGTGAGGTACTTACTTATGACTGCCGGGTTCCGGATACTGCACCATCCCCCTTGACGCCACCCCACTCACAACGCATATGTTCGAATAGGGCCATCTTTGTCGGGCCCGCCAATTTACACAGCCGAACGCGCGAGCCTCTCGCGCGGCGGGGGAACCAGTCATCAGGGGTGTATCCGGATTTTCCGGAGGGAGACTTCCTGCTCCCAACCCGTCAGCTAACCCCGCAGGCAACGCACGGAAGGGTGTCTGGATTCCGGTACCCGTCGAGTTGAGCACGTTCGTTCAGCATCGGCTGCTTTCCCTACCCGGATCTCGTTTCCAGCTGCTCAGCGCCGAGTCCGCCCCATTTAGGCGGGCAATTTGGTGGTCCGTGTGATCACGATTCCTCGCAACCTCGGAGGCGCTCGTGTTGCACACCGATGCTCTCAACGCGGCCACGGCCGCCAACGGAATTCCCGATAGATCCGCACCTACACGTTTAGTGGTGCGGTTCTGTGAGCGGCTGCGTCACCTGCCGCTTGGCGTGTGGGCCGAACTGGCCACCTCCGAACCCTCAGCCCGGCCAATCACCGCGGGCGCACTCAAGCGACTCCACGCTCGGCTCGATCGCCTTCCAGGCGTGAACACGCGCGTGAGCAACCGTGTTTACGAGCTCGTCGCGGTGGCCGAGGAGTTCGTTCCGTCACCAACGGCCCGTCGAATGAAGGCGGCGGCTCTGACAGCGGCACTGGCACTGCTCGTGAGGGAGCAGATTCCGGATGAGGACTTCCGCACGCTCTACGAACCGTTCGCTCGTACCATTCCAGTTGCGGAACTGGAGAATGACATCCCGAACATTCGGCTGAACCCGGACACCGATGCGCTCAGGGCCTAGCCCGCGAACGTCGGGCTGATTCCCGTCACGACGCGCTAAGGGCCAGGCATCCGCTGTCATCCGGTCTCCGGCCGGGCGGCATCCTGCTCATCGTGTGTTCACCTCGAGCAGGGTGCCGCCCCTGATGTTTACGGCAGCGTGTAGTTCAGCACGTACGAATGGCGCCCGCCCATGACGTCTATGGACATTTCGCCAGCCAGGCCCTCGAGTTCACCGGTCGCTGAATCCGGTACCACGCGAACCGACAGACTCGGCACCCCGCGCGTCATCGTACCGTCGTGCTTGAGTATGAAGCTTCCGCTCCGCCCGGCCAGCGTACCCGTAACACGCTCCATGGCCACGTAACCCGCAGACCCGTTTACGCCGGTCATCGCGGTGAGCATCTCACCCTTGCTCGTTGCAACGAGATCGCCGGCAAACTCCTTGTCCAGCGACATCCGTCCCAGTCCGGTGCCTTCCTCGTCGTTGTGTATGGCGAGTGGGCTCATCTGCACATTGAACGTACCGGAAGCACGGTTACTCACAATTGCTGCTCCGTTCACCGCACCAGACACATGGAGCGATGTTCTGCAGTTGATGCACGACCACCCCTCCAACTTCCCTCCACTCCTCCCGATCCCCGTGCGCACGCCTGCGTCGACGCGACCGTTCACCTTCACCACCGCAGGGGTCATGTGACTCCGGTATCATCGCCTGCACTTCACTATCAGCGCAGGCATTTGCGGAGTACTGCGTGCTGGCGTCACGCTACCACGCCGCGGCCCCGGTTGCAAGCCGTGAACCTCGGGCGGCTCCCCTTCCCTGAAGCGGATGCATGGTTCATTCGTCGCCCCTGCATTGCGCAGAGGCAGGGATAGCGATATTTCGTAGCAGTCAGGGGAAGCAGCCGGCGTAACCGCCCTGCTGCCAGCGAAACTCTGAGACCGGCTATGACACCTTTGCGTTGTCGTCTCGCACCCCTGGCAGGGAGTGCACTCTTACTTGCTGCGCTGCCGCTTTCTGCGGCGCGAGCACAGGATGTATCAACGGAGCTCTCGTGTGACGGGCGCTCGATATCTGGCATCGAGTTCAGAACCGACGATCCGGCTGTGTACCGCGATGCCCCTGGCTGGGCGCGTCCGCTGCTGCGATTCGCACTTACCTCGCGCCGCACCGATTCAAGCGCGGTAATGCCATTTCTTCTGTTCGACGAAGGCGAGGAGTGCAGCGAGTTCCTTCGCGCCGAGTCCGAGCGACTGCTGCGCGCGCAATCGTACATTGCCGATGCATCCGTATCGGCCGTGCCTGACGCGACGGGTGGCGTGCGCATCCTGGTTGAAACGAGTGATGACGTACCACTCATAATCGGCGGGCGCCTGAAGGGTGCCGCGCCACGCGCGGTTCTGTTCGGCAACGGCAACCTGTTCGGAAGGGGAATGCTTGCCGCCGCAGAGTGGGAACGTGGCTATGCGTATCGTGAGGGCTTTGGCGTACACTACGAGCACTACCACGTGCTGGGCGGGCCTAACGTGCTCGGCATTCATGCCGTGCGCGGCCCGCTGGACGAGCTGCTCGAGGTGAGTCTCTCGCGTCCGTACCAGACGAGCGCTCAGCGGCTGGCGTGGTATCTGGGCGCCGCACGCGACGAGGGCTACCTCAACTTCCCTCGGGTTGGCAGCAGTGCAATCTCGCAGGAGATCGCGCGTGAGGTATACGGCGCCTCACTCATCAGCCGGCTTGGGGGAACGTCACGCAGGCTGCTGGGTGGAGTGAGCCTCGGTTATGAGAAGCTGGAACCGCTGGGCGAAGGCATAGTCGTCACGGATTCGGGCTTCCTCGCTGAGCCCGGTGCGCTGCCGCGGGGCAACTTCGCCGAATCGAAGGTTGCTCGCCTGGGAGCAGTTCTGGGTGCGCGATGGCTGGATTACAGTCCGCTCCAGGTACTGGACTCGCTTGCGGGCGTGCAGGATGTGCCCTCGGGTGTACTGCTGCTTCTGACCGGCGGCTATGAGTTCGGCGAGGAGCGGTTCGATGTGCCGGGATCGCAGTCGGTAGACGTGCGGCAGCCATTCCTGATGGGAGATGCATTCGTTGGTGCGGGCTGGGATCGTGGCTTCATGGGGTTCAACCTGACACTCGAAGGACGTCGCTCACCCGATGGTGGGTGGCGTGACGTAGTAGCCGGCGGGCAGGCATCCTGGTATCGGCGAGCTACCGAGCGCCGCACTCATGCGATCAGCGCAGAATACTCCGCCACCTGGAAGTCCAGCCGTCCCTACCGCCTCACGCTCGAGAGCTGGAAGGATGGAGTTCGTGGCTACGGCGGTTCACACGTGTCTGGTGGGCGCCTTGCCGTGCTGCGGGTGGAGGAGCGCTGGACAGCGGGAGGATTCGGTAGCCTGGCGGGTTTTGGCGGCGCGCTCTTTACCGACGTGGGCAAGATGTGGGGCGGTGACGTGCCGTTCGGCTATGGCACGAGCCTCAGGGCGAGCATCGGGGCGGGGCTGCTGATAACGGTTCCACGCAATTCGCAGGCATTCTACCGCGTGGACATGGCGGTCCCGCTCATGCGCGACCGCGATGCGGGTTCGTGGGCAATCCGGCTGTCGCGTTCGCTTCCGTACCGCACGTTCTGGCGCGAGCCCGGGGGAATATCGCGTGCTCGTGCAGCGCGGCCGGAAACCGCGCTGATTGCCACGCCGTGAGTTGCTGCTAGTTCGTCCGCCTGACGTCCCGCAGCGCTGACCGCAAGCGGGCGGCCACGATATTCGAGGAGAACGATACGAGCTGCTCCAGCGCACCCTGGAAATCATCCACAGATACCATGTGCAGAGTTCCAGCAGTGATGATGGAACCCGGGATTCCTTCGTAGCCCGTGACGAACGGCGTCATGCGATCGGTTCCGTGCACACGTGCATTCCACACCTCGTGTCCGGTGCGTCGCTCGAGCAGCACTACCTCGGCATTGGAGTACAGGTATGCAGCCGTGGTGCCTCTGGCATCCAGCCCGTAGCTGCTCATGTGTACTTCGAGCAGGAAGTCGGCATCGCTCACTCTCTCAACCGGTCGCATGCCCAGGTAACGACTAGTCCGTTCGAGCGTCCGTTCAGCCAGTCCGGCTTGCAGGTTTACCCTGCGAGCGGCACTGTCCAGACGTGCGCGTGCACGGCGCGCCTCCATGTCCCTGGCCACGCCCGATGTAGCCTTCACAACCAGCTCGGTTACGTCGTCTTCAGCGTCCAGGTGATAGCCGCCCGTAAGCAGCCCCGGCGCCGGCGGCGTAACGAATACCAGCGCCATGGTACGGTCTTCAAAGTCGAACTCCGCCAGCCTGTGGCCGCCGCCGCAGGCAATGGTGGAAAGCCCCGCAATTGCAACCGCACCCTGAAGGAGCCGTGTGCGCACGTAGTGTGTCGTCATGGGTTTACCTCGTGTCCAGGAACCCCGAAGGCTGGTCGCGTTCGGAACTAGCTTCCTGAAGACGATTCGGCGGGCGCGGTGGGCACTAAAGGGCCGTTCGAGCCAGTCCGGGGAGGCTGGGTGGCCCCGCTTCAGACGTCGCAGCCAGGACGAGGCTCGCCGGCCTCGTTTCAGCCGTTGGTTACGCCCCGGCCACCCTGCCCAGTCACGGATTCTCCACCCTGTGCCACGCGATGATCGGCACTCCCAGCTCATTCGGGTTCTGCAGGAGCAGTCTATCTCGCCCACCGCCAACCACCTGTGCAGCGGGCCTCAGCGCGAACCTGCCTATCACCTCGCCGGTGCCCTCGAACATCGTCCAGCGGGCCGAATCCACCCCGAATGCATTCTCGCGCAGCAGTATGGTTCCGTCGTGCAGCACCATTACGCGATCTGCAAACCTGTGATGACTCGCCGCGTCAGCCTCCCGCTCGTTCAACAATGCGGGATCCATTCGAACTGGCACGCGCGCAGTCGCAGCCTCCTGCGTGGCCCGCTCGGCTCGGATGTCATCCGCGGTCACTGCCCTGTTTCCGATGCCCGTTGCCTCTACCACGGTCTCGGAACGTCCGTCGCTGAAATGGCGCATGATCCGC
>DATGOL010000073.1:0-2752 GCA_035306065.1 Gemmatimonadales bacterium
AGTGCAGACTCGTGACGAGCGTGCGGACCTCGTGTACGCAGTAAAGATTCGGGTGCCCAACGAGAGCGGCGCGCTCAAGATCGGAATGCCTGCAGACGTCAGCTGGACGAACGTGACTTCGAGCGGCGAGTCGCCATGAGCGTCCCTGCGGGCGAGCCACCAGTGGTGGTTCACGAGATCGAGAAGAGGTTCGGTGACGCCGTTGCCCTCGCTGGTGTCTCGTTCGAGGTGCAGCCTGCCGAACTGTTCGGGCTGGTGGGACCGGATGGTGCCGGCAAGACTACACTGCTCCGGATTCTGAGCACACTTCTCGTTCCGGACGCGGGACGCGCAACGGTACTGGGGCTGAACGTTGTGAACGACATGTGGGAGGTTCGCTCGCGCCTGGGCTACATGCCTGGAAAGTTCTCCTTGTACCAGGACCTCACGGTTGAGGAGAACCTGCGCTTCTTCGCAGCCGTATTCGGAACCACGCCGGAACAGGGCTACGAAACGATCGCCCCCATCTACTCCCACATAGAGCCGTTTGCGGACAGGCGCGCGGGCGCCCTTTCCGGGGGCATGAAGCAGAAGCTGGCTCTGTCGTGTGCACTGGTGCATCGGCCGGACATCCTCCTTCTGGATGAGCCCACCACGGGTGTTGATGCCGTATCGCGACGGGAATTCTGGGATCTTCTCCACGAGCTCCAGTCAACGGGCCTCACGATAGTTGTTTCCACTCCATACATGGACGAAGCATCCCGCTGCGATCGCGTCGCTCTGATTCAACAGGGAGGTCTTCTGGCAGTGGATGAGCCGTCGCGCATCGGGATGCGCTTCCCGCATCCGCTGTTCTCCGTTCGCACGAATGAGCGCTATCGCATGATCCAGGTGCTGCGGCAGTACGAGCACGCGGTTGCCGTTCACCCGTTCGGAGAAGTGCTGCACTACAGCGACGCGCGTGCCGACTCGGCATTGATCGCTGCGTCCGTGCAGGAGTTCCTTGCTGCGAACGGCTTTACCGACGTTGACGTCAGGCGCGTGGAGCCCGGCATAGAAGACACCTTCATGGCGCTCATGGGTGCACCCGCGGAGAGCGCAGCATGAGCATGGCGATCGAAGTGCGGAACCTGACGCGAAGGTTCGGGAGCTTCACTGCCGTGAACGGCATCTCCTTCAGTGTTGCTCAGGGAGAGGTGTTTGGGTTCCTGGGGGCGAATGGCGCAGGGAAGACGACCGCCATTCGAATGCTCATCGGCCTGCTCGAGGCGAGCGACGGTGAGGCCATGGTGGCCGGGGTTGACGTACTCGCAGACGCTGAAGAGGTGAAGCGCCGGATTGGCTACATGAGCCAGCGCTTCTCGCTTTATGATGACCTCACCGTGATCGAGAATATCACGCTCTACGGCGGCATTTACGGGTTGTCCGACGAGCAGATCCGATCCCGTTCGGACCAGCTGCTCCAGGCGCTCAACCTGGAAGAAGTGCGCACGAAGCTCGTGGGGTCACTCCCGCTGGGCTGGAAGCAGAAGCTCGCATTCTCCGTAGCCGTGCTGCACGAGCCGGCGGTGGTGTTCCTGGATGAGCCTACCAGCGGCGTGGACCCCATGGCAAGGCGTCAGTTCTGGGAGATGATCTATGCGGCCGCGGCTCGTGGAACAACGGTGCTGATCACTACGCACTACCTGGATGAGGCGGAATACTGCGACCGGGTATCGATCATGGTAGACGGGCGCATTGCAGCCATGGGAACACCGAGCGATCTGAAGCGAGAGTTCAACGTGGCGTCTCTGGACGAACTGTTCGTCCGCCTGACGCGTCCGTCGTCTGAACTCACGGTTGGAGCAGGGGCCGGAGTTGGCACCGATTCCGGATCTGGAAGCGGGAAGGTGTCATGAATATCAGGAGCGCCTCCCTCCTCGCCTTCATGCGAAAGGAGATCCGGCACATCCTCCGCGACCGGCAGACGCTCTGGATTCTCCTGCTCATCCCGCTCGCCCAGGTAATCGTGTTCGGCTTCGCCCTGCGTAGCGATGTGAACGACATTCGTATCGTGTTTGTGGAGCCTGAAGCCGATCATGCAACGAGGGCTCTGCGCGCCCGCTTCGAAGGCAACGGCCGCTTTATCGTGGCAGGCGTCACGCAGTCCATCGATCACGTAGAACCGCTGTTCCGGCGTAGTGATGCGGATATTGCGCTGATGTTCAGTCCGGGCTTTGCGCAAAGGCTGGCAACCGGAACCCCGGCTGGCCTTCAGCTGATCGCGGATGCCAGTGATCCCAACACCGCACGCACTCGTCAGGCTTATGCGCGTGCCGTGATCAATGCCTACGACCGTGAACTCTCGGGGGCTGGAGTAAAGACTGCCGGCGGTCTAGCGCCACGGGGCTTTTCCATTGCGGTGCAATCGCGCATGCAATACAACCCCACGCTGGAGAGCGTAAACCTCTTCGTACCGGGCCTCATAGCGCTGGTGCTTACGCTCGTTACGGCACTGATGACCTCGATATCGCTCTCGCGTGAGAAGGAGCGCGGCACTCTGGAAATTCTGCTGGTGTCGCCTCTTCGCCCGTGGCAGATCATCGTGGGCAAGGTTGCTCCCTACCTGCTGCTCGCACTCGTGAACGTGGTAACAGCACTGCTTGCTGCATGGGCGGTGTTCCAGGTTCCCTTTCGCGGCAGCCTGTTGTTGCTGCTGTCGGCAAGCATGCTGTACGCCATGGTAGGGCTGGCGTTAGGAGTGCTCATCGCAGCGCGGACGTCGTCGCAGCGC
>DATGOL010000074.1:0-14486 GCA_035306065.1 Gemmatimonadales bacterium
CTAGGGAAGCCCTGCACAACGACGCCTGACGGCCAGTCGTGCGCATTGAGCAGAAGAATGTGGACAATCAGCGCTTATTGGGCTCCCGATTCACCGCGAACAAGCGTCCGCAGCACCCGATTCCGGTCCCTTCAGGCCTCAGAGGCGGCCTGATGACCGGATTCCCGCGCTACAGGGCGCAACTCGCCCCCGAAACACTCAACAATCGCTTCCTTACCAGGTACAGATTCGCCAGCGCGAACGCCGTATAGGCTCGTACCGCATTCTTCCTGAGCCCACGGTAGCGAACCTTGCTGAAGCCCCAGAGCCGCTTCACCACGTGAAACGGGTGCTCCATGCGTGAGCGCACTCGAGAGCGCGACCGGTTGATCTCCTTCCAGCGATCAGACAGCGGTTTACCCGCCCTACCTCTGCGGTTCACTCGGTACTGTACTCCAATCGACTCCAGCTCCGCACGGTCCCGCTCGCTCCAGTATGCCTTGTCACCGTACAGCGCGCGCTCCTCACCGTGCAGGAGATCCGGCAACTGGTTGATGTCCGCCTGGGCGGCATCGGTCACCGACACGTGGTGCACGATTCCCTTCACGTCCGTGCCCACGTGAACCTTCATCCCGAAGTGCCACTCGTTCCCCTTCTTCGTCTGCCGCATCTCGGGATCGCGCTTACGCTCCCGGTTCTTCGTCGAGCTCGGAGCGTGAATGATCGTGGCATCCACGATAGTCCCGACCTTGAGCAACAGGCGCTTCTCCTCCAGGAGATCCCGGACTTCAGCAAACATCGCCTCGGTCAGGCTGTGCTGCTCCAGAAGGTGCCTGAAGCGCAGGATCGTGGTCTCGTCCGGCACCGTGTCCTCGCCCAGTTCGATGCCCACGAAGCGCCGCATGGACTCGCTGTCATAGATGGAGTCTTCAGTCTGAGGATCGGAAAGGTCGAACCACTGCTGCAGGAAGGAGATGCGGAGCATCTTCTCGAGACCCAGCGGCGGGCGTCCCTTGTCCTGCTTCGGGTAGTGTGGTTCTATGAGAGCGACGAGTCGCTTCCAGGGGATGACAGCGTCCATCTCGGAGAGGAACCGCTCGCGGCGAGTAACCTTGCCCTTCGTGTTCCAGGCCAGTCCGGCGAAAGTCCGCTGCTCAGCCATTGATCTCTGCTCTCGATGTCGGGGTCCGTTGTGCGTGCCTAACTAATATCGCACATCAGACAGAGTTTTGCAGAGGTTCCCTAGCTTGGCAATCCGGAGTACAGGCTGCAGTTGGGCCTGTAGCCAAGTGAGAGGCACACCGTCGGCTCATTTTGCGCTTGATCCAGCGCCTGAGACGCATTCTTTCGTCCGTCCAGGGCCACTCTGAACGTCAGGCGGCGCTTTGCAGGGCCTCCTTAGAAAGCGCTGACTAACTCACTCCCCGGAAGACTTTCACCGCCAAGTCATCGCCCATGCTGGGCACACCGCAAAACGGGCGCGCCACCTGAGTGACGCGCCCGCTGTTACTGCGACAAACGGCTTATCAGCCGTTCATGCGCGTAACGTTCTCAGCTGCCGGACCCTTCTGGCCCTGCACGAGATCGAATTCCACGGTCTCACCTTCGGTGAGCGACTTGAAGCCGCTGCCCTGGATGGCCGAATGATGCACGAAGCAATCCTTCTGACCGTCGGACGGCGTGATGAAGCCGAAACCCTTGGAATCGTTGAACCACTTTACGGTGCCTGTCGAACGCATGAATAACTCCCGATATGGTGCTGTGGTCGGTGCAGCGCTTCCAGATCGGATGCCATTCAACCCGACTACAACGTACACGTGATACCCTCACGAAGGGCGCCGTCAACTGACGGCAGTGGAGTAAGCTAGTGCAGACTTGCAGTTCGGGCAATAACTAATCCTCCGAAGCAACCGCAGCAGGGACCCCCGGAGTTCCCGCAACGACCCGCAGCGCTTACGCTCCAGACAGTCAACCCCTTACAAGCCAGGCGATTACCCATGAGCGTTGCACTCGAGATTGCCCTGATCCTCGCACTCCTTGTTGCGAACGGAATGTTCGCAATGTCGGAAATTGCGGTGGTCACCTCCAGGGAAGGCCGGCTGCGCGCCCGGGCCGATCAGGGCGATCCAAAGGCAGCCGCCGTGCTGGACCTCAAGGACGAACCCACCGATTTCCTGTCTACCGTTCAGATAGGCATCACACTCATCGGAGTTCTCGCCGGCGCTTTCGGTGGCGCACGTCTTTCAGGTTATCTGGCGGAACCACTCGCGCGAATCGGCTGGCTTGCGCCTTACGCCGGCACAACCGCGTTCATACTGGTTGTCGGCAGCATTACGTATCTCTCGCTCGTGATCGGCGAACTCGTTCCAAAGCGCATCGCACTCGGCAATCCCGAGACGATCGCCTCACGCCTTGCGGGGCCGATGAAGCGGCTGTCCCGCCTTACGCACCCGCTCGTGCAGCTTCTGAGCGCTTCAACCAGCGCCGTCACCAGGCTTCTCGGCATCGAAGCGAGTGACGAAGCAGACGTAACCGAAGAGGACATCCGGGCACTCATCGCACAGGGCGCCAAGTCAGGCGTGGTTCACGAACTCGAGGAAGACATACTGGAGCGCGTTTTCCTTATCGGGGATCGCCAGGTACGCTCGGTAATGACGCCACGGCACGAGCTGGTGTGGGTACCACCCGATGCTTCAGTCACAGACATCCAGGCAGCGCTGGAAACTTCCACACGTACCGGCCTGATAGTCTGCGAAGGCTCGATAGACGACGTGCTCGGCATCGTGAACCACGGAGACCTGCTCGCGAAATGCCTCGCGGGCGAGCCACTCAACCTCACCGACCTGCTGGTACAACCTCACTTCGTGCCCGAGAGCCTTCCGCTGCTCAGGCTACTCAGGATGTTCAGGCAGTCGAACCTGCAGGTAGCCATGGCGCTGGGCGAGCTCGGCTCGGTGGTGGGTGTCGTGACGCTCAGCGACATCATGGATGACCTCGTAGCCGATATCCCGGGTGCCATTGCTCAGGACAGCGACATCGTTCAACGGGCCGACGGATCCTGGCTGGTGGACGGAACCGTGCCGCTCGAGGACGTGGAACGTGAATTGGGCGAGTCCCTGTTCCCCACAGACGACGTGCGGCGCAGCCGCACGCTCGGCGGCCTGCTACTCAATGATCTCGGTCGCGTACCCAGGGAGGGGGATGCCGTGTCGCATGGCGACTTCATACTCGAAGTGGTAGACATGGACGGCAGGCGCGTGGACCGCGTGCTCATCCAGCGCGCCAGCGTCAGGTAGAGAGAAGGTGTAACAAAGAACGTCCCGCACTGAAGCGCGCCCGGGCAGCGATTCTCTGCCTGCCCCGCGGCTTATCCCGCACGAAGCGGACGCAACGCTCCGGCCCACTTCTCCAGCTCCACCAGCATCGCGTGCGCTGCTTTCTCCTGCACCTCGCCAGGATCGAACGTTCCTGCGGCTTCGTCTATGTGCTGGGCAAAAAACGGTATGGACACCGCATCCGACAACGCTGCCACACGAAGCGCTGACAGTATCTGCTTGGTCATCTGCACACCCCGCGTACCGCCGGACACTCCACCATAACTCACGAATGCAGCCGGCTTGTACGCCCATTCGCGAACCAGGTACTGCAGCGCATTCGACAACACGGCCGGCGTTCCGAAATCATATTCCGGAGTCACGAATACAAACGCATCAGCCGCATCCACGATCGCGCTCCAGCGTTTGGTGTGCTCATGCACATACTTCCCCAGTCTCGGATGGTTCGGCTCGTTTAGCAGGGGCAGGTTCACCACGGCAAGGTCCGTCAGCTCCAGCTGGAACTTGCCGAACTCCCGAGCCTGCTTCATGAACCAGTCCGCCACCAGTGGACCTTTACGAGTGGGACGCGTGCTCACCAGGATGACTTGCAGCTGCAGCATGATCGCTCTGTGAAATGTTGTGGCCTGTAGAGATGAACGCCCGCTGACTGGCAGGCGGTCAGGTGTGGATTCGGGATGTCAGGAGTGCTCGTCAGGTATTCGGCGAATTGTACAGCGTTCGCTCCGCAACCTTCTCCATGTCGAATGCCACGTCGAAGCGTCGAAGTGCCTCACGCGTAAGGCTCACGGCGAGCTCTCGCTCGCCTACAAGCGCACGCGCCGCGCCGTTTTCCTCCAGGAACTGACGCTCGGCATCACTGTGCGTGCGCACCAGAACTTCCATTCCCGGATTCAGCTGGTGCGACAACGCCAGGATTGCCCTTGCCTCGTACGCATCCGGCGCGGCAACGACTACCAGTCGCGCACGCTCCAGGTGCGCACTGCGCAGCACTTCCGGGCGCGATGCATCGCCGTATATCACCGGCAGCCCGCGCTCGCGCAGGTCCTCCGCAATCTCACGGCTCTGCTCCACGATCACGTATGGTATTCCGTGTTCCACCAGTTCACTCGCCACCGGTCCGCCCACGCGGCCGGAACCGATCAGCACCACGTGGTCGGTGAGCCTCTCTTCGTCCACATACACCGGAAGCTCCGAGAGCGTGCCTGACGGCCGTTCCAGCGCCTCCGCGAATCCATGCCGCTCGCGCAGCCAGCGCGCCGCGGGGTCAACAGCCCTGAACACGAAGGGGTTCAGAGTGATCGAGAGTATGGCACCCGCAACCACGAGGCTTTGCGCCTCCGGCGGCAGCAGGCCGAGCGACGAACCGATCGCAGCCAGGATGAACGAAAACTCACCGATCTGCGCAAGACTGGCGGAAATGGTGAGCGCCGTGTGCAACGAATATCTGAATGCGAGAACGATGCCCGCCGCTGCTACGGACTTGCCGACCAGGATGATCAGCACCACCGACATCACCTCGATCGGCTCCCGAATCAGTATCCGGGGGTCGAAAAGCATTCCCACGGACACGAAGAACAGCACGGCGAATGCGTCCTGCAGCGGAAGCGCATTCGTTGCTGCCTCGTGGCTGAAGTCCGACTCGCTCACGATCACGCCGGCGAAAAAGGCTCCCAGCGCGAACGACACGTCAAAGAGGGCGGCAGCACCAACCGCTATTCCCAGCGCCACGCCCAGTACCGCGAGGGTGAACAGCTCGCGCGAGCCAGTTCGCACCACACGGCCCAGCAGCCAGGGAATGATGCGTCGGCCGGCGATCATCATCACGGCGCCGAACAGGGCAACCTTCAGCAGCGTGGTTAGCAGCACCGCCATGAGCGAACGCTGGCTGCCGGCTTCCGCAACGCCGTGGGAATCCAGCGCGGCGGCCGACGGGTCTCCGCCCAGCACTCCCGCAAGCGCCGGCAGAAGCACGAGCGCCAGCACGGTGATCAGGTCTTCCACGATCAGCCAGCCAACCGCGATGCGCCCGTCTGCCGACTCGAGAATTCCGCGGTCTTCGAGTGCCCGCAGCAGCACGACGGTACTCGCCACCGACAGCGACAGGCCGAATACGATGCCGGTGCCCCACGACCATCCCCACAGGTGCGACACGACCGCACCAAGCGCAGTGGCAACTGCCACCTGCACGATTGCCCCCGGTACGGCAATCCGCCGAACGGACAGCAGGTCTGCAATGGAGAAGTGCAGCCCCACGCCGAACATCAGCAGAATCACCCCCAGCTCGGCCAGCTGGGAGGCGAGTCCGGCGTCTGCCACGAACCCCGGCGTGAAGGGACCTACCGCAACTCCGGCCAGGAGGTAGCCGAGTATGGGCGGCAACGAGAAGCGCGCCGCGAGCAGCCCGAATACGAACGCCAGCCCCAGGCCGGCGGCAATTGTGGTGAGTAGGGTTATGTCATGCTGCATGCTCGCACGTTAGCGGCCGCACGACTGCCACGGCAGACACGATCCCCAACTGATTTGTACTGATCTGAAGCGACTTACGCTCGGGCAGCCTTCACGGCCTCCTCCAGCGCACCGCACAGCGCGGTGGCGTCTACCGAGGCTCGAACGGCGGCGTCTTCGATGCTCAGTCCACCGCCGCAGCAGCTGTCCACACCATACAGGTCGAATACCGCCAGCGTCTCGGGAAAGGTGGCAACGGTATCGTTCACGCTTCTCTTGCAGTCAAGTCCTGCAGTCGTCTCCTGCATCCTGTACTCCCCTGGTTGAAGACCGCCTGGCTCTCGCCGGCGATCGGTAGTCGTCAGGCCCGGACCAGCCGGGCGAATGCGGGGCGGGCCCCATCCATGGCACCCGATCCCGCAACAGCATCACCACTCAACTCCCCTGCAACAGCATCACTCCTCGAACTCCCTTCGAGCCGGCAGCCCCGCCTGCGCAAGCCTGGCCAGCACGGCGTCCAGGTGATCCTTCCCCCGCGTCTCCAGGTGCATCACGATCTCAACGTCACGCACGCTGATATCCGCAAAGGCACGGCGATGCGTCAGGTCCAGCACGTTCGCACCCTCGTCCGCCACCATCCGCGTGAGGCGCGCAAGATTGCCCGGACGATCGGGCACCGTGACCGCAAGCCGCGTGAGGCGGCCGTCCGACACCAGGCCGCGGTCCATGATACGACTCAGCACGTTGATATCAATGTTGCCGCCGGTAAGGATCATCACTGCCACGTCGTCAGGCTTCAGCGGAAGCTGGCCACCCAGTATCGCCGCCAGCGGCGTTGCGGCCGCACCTTCCGCCATCACCTTCTGGTGCTCCAGAAGCAGGTGCACGCTCGCGGCAATCTGCGGCTCGTCCACAGTCGCAATGTCTTCCACCAGTCGCTCGATCACCGGGAACGTCCTGTCTCCCGGACGCTTCACTGCAATACCGTCTGCAATGGTGTCGAACGATTCAGCTGTAACGATATGGCCTGCCTTGCGAGACTCCAGCGCCGAAGCTGCAGCCGCCGCCTCAACTCCGTACACCCGCACTTCGGGACGCTGCTCGCGAATCGCCGTTGCAATCCCGGAGATCAGCCCGCCACCCCCGATCGGCACGATCACCGCCGTGAGATTCGGAAGCTGTTCCAGCAGCTCCAGGCCAATCGTGCCCTGCCCTGCAATCACCCTGTCGTCGTCGAACGCGTGAACGAGGATGCGACCTTCCTCCTCCACCACGCGATTCACCTCCACCATCGAGTCGGTGAGCGTTGCGCCATGAAACCGCACCTCGGCGCCATGACGACGGGTGTTCGTCACCTTAACGAGAGGCGTGTGCTCCGGCATCACCACCTGCACCGGTACGCCGAGCCTGCTGCCGTGGTATGCGACAGCCTGTGCATGGTTGCCGGCGCTGGCCGTAACCACACCGCGCTTCCGCTCGTCAGGCGTGAGCGCCTGCATACGGAACAGTGCACCGCGGTCCTTGAACGAACCCGTACGCTGTGCACTCTCCATTTTTATGTACAGATCGCACGGCAGCCTGTCGCGCAGCGCCTGTGCCGGAAGCAGCGGCGTGTACACCGTACCTCCGGAGATGCTCTCGCGCGCTGCGCGTATGTCGTCCAGTGAAACACTCATGCAGGGCTGTCTCCGCCGCTGGAAGCCTGAGCCTGCACAGCGTCGTCCACGGCCAGCACGGTGAGGAGAAAGATTCCGCCGTCTTCCGACTGTACCGAGTGCACCACGCGAGAGCGGAGTGCCAGCAGCGCGCCGGACTCCAGCGTCCACTTGCGCTCCTCGGCCTCGAAAATCACGCTGCCCTCCAATACCTGTATGGAGATGGGGCCGTCGGCCTGATGCGGCACCATCGCGCCGCCGGGCCGGAGTCCCACCAGGGTCATGCGAAGCGGACCGTCCTTCACGAGCGTGCGCCCCGTTCTGGCGTGCTGCTCGAGCTGCTCGCGAACGGTTTTCAACTCGCTCTCCAGGTCGAACGAGAGCGCTGTGCCCGTTACGGCACGGTTAACCAGTGACATGCCTCTTTCTCCCTGCGTCGGCTCGGCCGACAGCAATTTGTGAACGCGAAAGTACCATGTGTACCATGGTATAGAGTCAATGACTTCGCCAGCCGGTGCTTCGAGGCGGAACGTGCATCTGTGACGAACCACGACCGTCGCGTATCTTTCAGGTATGACTCCCAAGTGCATGACAGCTGGCTGGTGGTGGCCCTCGAACTGAGCGGCCACCCGGAAACCCATGCACGCATTCGTCGGCGGGCCGCTCCTGATCGGAGGCCCGCCGTTTTCTTTCTCTCGGCAAGTCCGGGACTAGGGCATACAACGCGGAGCCGATCAGGGGCAGCACTGCCGCCATCACTACTCGGCGCTCGAGCGCCAACGCTGCCCGAAAATGACCGACCATTCTGACGTTCATCGATCGCAGTCCGCCATCGCCGCGGCCCCAGCCGCCGAAGAAGCGGAGCACGCAGCCAAACCCGATGTCGCGCCTTCAGCCGTGCACGATGCCGAGCCCGGCGCAGCCCGCGAAGTAATCCTTACCGGCGACCGACCCACCGGCCCTCTGCACCTGGGGCACTACGTGGGTTCGCTTCGCAACCGCCTCGCCCTTCAGGGCGTGCACTCGCAAACCGTGCTGGTGGCGGACCTGCAGGCGCTCACCGACAACGCTGGCCGAGGGCGCGACGTTCGCTCCGCGGTGCTGGAGGTGATGCTGGATTACCTGGCGGTAGGGCTGGATTCGGCGCTCACGCGTTTCGCCCTGCAGTCGGGCATACCCGAGCTTGCAGAGCTCACGGTACTGTACCTCAACCTGGTGACGGTGGCGCGCCTCGAGCGGAACCCAACGGTGCGTGCCGAGATCGAGATGCGTGGCTTCAAGCGCGATCTGCCGGCTGGTTTCCTGGTGTACCCCGTGAGTCAGGCGGCGGACATCACCGGATTTCGCGCGACGCTGGTGCCGGTTGGCGAAGACCAGCTGCCGATGATCGAGCAGGCGAACGAGATCGTGAGGCGCCTGGCGCACATTGCCGGCAGGCCGGTGCTCCCCGAGTGCCGCGCGCTCCTTTCGGACACGCCGAGACTTCCGGGGCTGGATGGCCGCAAGGCGAGCAAGTCACTGGGCAACGCCATCCCCCTGGGTGCCGCACCTGACGAGATCACCGCCGCCGTGAATGCGATGTTCACGGACCCGGGCCACATCAGGGCCAGCGACCCGGGCAAGGTGGAGGGCAACGTGGTGTTCGCGTACCTGGATGCGTTTGACCCCGATCGTGAGGCGGTGGCGGAGCTCAAGGCCCATTACCGTGCAGGCGGGCTGGGCGACATGGTGCTGAAGAAGCGCCTGAATGGAATCCTGCAGGAGCTCCTGGCTCCGATCCGTGAACGCCGCCGCGCCCTCGCCACCGACCCGGCATCCGTATTGAGGTTCCTGGCGAGCGGCACCGCCTCGGCACGCGAAACAGTGGGTGCAGTTCTCAGCGATGTGAGAGCCGCATTAGGGGGATAACAACCCGGCGGCCCCGCCGCCCCCCGTCCCCCGTCCGCCATTACCCCTCACCCGTGCGGTCTACCGTCCCTCGTCCGCCATTACCCCTAACCCGTGCGGTCCGCCGTCCGTCCTTACCCCTAACCCGTGCCCCAGGTCCCTCCCCGAAGGCCTCTGATACACCTCCAGGTCGAACTCCGGCATTATCGCCAGGATATGATCGAAGATATCCGACTGGATGTCCTCGTACTGCGACCACCGGGTGTCGTTCGTGAACATGTAGAGCTCCAGAGGCAGCCCTTCGGGGTTCGGCGCCAGCTGCCGCACGAGCACCGTCATGTCCTGGTGGATGCGCGGATGGTTGTGCAGGTACGACGCTATGTACGCACGCAGCGTTCCCACGTTCGTCATCCGCCGCGCGTTCACTATCGCGTCAGGATCATCCGCATACGGCTCGTTGTATTCCTGCAGCTCGGCAACCTTTCGCGCGATGTAATCCTTCAGCAGCACGAACTGCGAGAATCGCTCGATCTCCTCTTCCGTAAGGAACCGGATGCTGGAGATGTTGATGTTGATGGCGCGCTTGATCCGGCGTCCGCCGAGCTCGAACATGCCGCGCCAGTTCTTGAAGCTGTTGTCCAGGAACTTGTGCGTGGGAATCACCGTGGTGGTCTTGTCCCAGTTCACCACCTTCACGGACGTGAGCGCAATGTCCACCACGTCTCCGTCCGCCCCGAACTGCGGCATCTCTATCCAGTCGCCCACCCTGATCAGGTCATTGTTGGACAGCTGAATACTCGCCACGAGTGACAGGAGCGTGTCGCGGAAGATGATGAGGATGATTGCCATCATCGCTCCCAGCCCGCTCACGAAGAACCATGGCGACTGGTTGGCGAGCCGCGCGATGATGAACACGCCGGCAATCAGGTACACCACCAGCTTCACGAGCTGCACGTAGCTCTTGATAGGCCGGGTGGCAGCCATCTCGGTGCGCTGGTAGAGCGAGTGTGCTGCGCTCAGCAGTGCGTCGATGGTGCGCGCCACCACCAGGATCATGGTGGCAGACACCAGCCTGGTGAGGAAGCTGGTCAACCCATCCGACAGCCCCGGCACCATCGGCAGGCCGACTCGCAGCGCCAGCAGCGGTATGAGCCGCGACAGCCGGTGCGGCACGTGATGATCGAACAGCGTGCCGTCCCATTCTATCGGGCTCAGGTCAACCAGCCACTTTACGAGACTGAGGACAACGGGACGCAGGAGCAGGTGGAGCGCAACCACGGCCACGCCCAGGAGGGCGAGGCCGACGATGGTCTGCAGCCATACGGGCTGCGCGAACAGGAGATCCTGCAGCGTTCGGAACGTGTCGTTCATGATGGCGATATGGCGTCAGGCAGTGAAGGCGTGAGGTGTGTAAGCGTCAGGCAGAGGCAGGTGCGTTGCCTGAAAGCTACTCCACCAGCAGGAATCCGATGGACCCCTTCTGTCCGTGCCCGAACCCGTGATTTACGAACGGGAACTCGCCCGGTACGTCACAATCGAGCTCGAACACCATTCCGCCGCCGGCCGGAACATCGAACGTCTGCACTCCGCGAATCGGAGTTCCCGGAGGCGCACCCAGGTACATCGTGTCGAACTGCTCACCCACAACGTGGAACGCGCAGGAGTGCGTGGGTCCGCAATTCACTACCCAGAATCGCACCCTGTCTCCCACGCTCACGCGAATCGGATCATCGATGTACTGGTTCGGGCGTCCGTTGAACGCCACGAAGTCCGGCATGGTTGAGAGCATCTTGTTGTAGTCGAACGGCCTCACGCCGTTTACGGCATCGCCAAGATAGAACTCGCTCTGCACGAGTACGAATTCCTTTGCCGGCGGCAGCGGGTTGCGAGGCGACACGATGATCGCGCCGTACATACCGGCACCGATGTGCATCAGCACCGGCGCAGTACCACAGTGGTACATGAACGCGCCCGCCCACCTGGGCTTGAACGTGAAAGTTACGGAATCGCCCTGCACCACCGAGCGAAACGCCACCTTCGGATCCAGCTGCGCCGCGTGGAAATCCATGGAGTGCGGCACCACACCTTCGTTGGTGAGGGTGAACTCCACCGTGTCTCCCTCCTGACAGTGCACTATCGGGCCTGGGATGTCGCCCTCGAAGGTCCATCCTGCTACCGTTGTGCTCTCGCTGATTCGCACCGGAACCTCCTGGGCCCGCCAGTGGATGCGGAGGGTGCGCTCATCCGAGAGTGGTGGCAGTTCCGGGGAGTACCGGCGGAAAGGCGCGGCAGCTCCGCTGGCGGTGGTGGCCTCGTGAGTGCCCGAATGCACCAGGGCCGTGTCCAGGCGGCTGTTCGCATTCTGGAGGTCCAGAGCCGAGAGGCTGTCCGCGGTTCCTGCGGCGGCGGAACCTCCCGCTCCTCCGCCACCCGGAGCGCACGCGGCAATTGCTGCGACGCCCGGGAGGGCAAGCGACAGCGTGGACGCCCGCGCCAGGAACGCGCGCCGGTTGGTGGTGGTGCCCGGCGCACTCGCAACGGGCGAGCCAAGCACGATTACCGCCGGATCCCGGGTACCGTCCGCATTCGCGGCTTCTCCCCCGCTGTTGTCATTGAGGTTGGAGATCATCTCGGACAGTCGGATTGGCTGGTCTGACATTGATTCGGGAATGGCGGTTTAGGCAAATCCGACTGGCGTGACAGCGCGGCGGCGGCCCGTCGGAGGCTATCTGCCCCGCAGTCTAGCACCCGCACACCGGGATCGCGTCAGCGTTCCGTACGAGATCTGTGGCTGCTATCGGCAGGATTAGCACGGTTGTATGTTCCCGATAGCCAGCACCACAGCCATGCCAGCAACGTGAGTAATACCGTTCCATCGGGGCTGTCTGCTCCCGCCGAGTTCAGTTCCCTGGGTCAGCGCACCTCCTGTCCGTCTCTGCTCGTGACAGCGGAGGGGGTGATTGTGGCTGCCAGCGACCGCGTGACTAGCGAGTTCGAGTTCAACGAATCCGAGCTTCTTGGCCAGCCGCTGCACTTTCTGCTTCCGGAGCTGAGCATCGCCATTCGTCAGCAGACGATGGCTTTGCCTGCGGATGAGACAACGGGCCGGGACGGCATCCAGGGTCTTCGCGCAGCCGTTCGCACGCGCTTGGGCGCAGAGATACCGGTGGAGCTGCTAGTGTCACCGGCACCCGGCCGGGAGCCGCATTCGGTGGTACTGCTACGGGTACTTTCGCCGGGTGCGGGCAGTGACGACGAGCTTCGCTACCGTCTGGCGGTGGACGCCGCTCGCATTGGCGCCTGGGAGTGGGATGCAAACACCGACACCCTCATTCTGGACGGACGCAGCCGCGAGCTGCTCGGTGTGGAGCAGCCCGTGCGTCGGAGCAGCCTGGAGATGCTCGGCAGGCGAATCCACGAACTCGACAGGCAGCTGGTGGTGGCGGCGCTGCGTAGTGCCGCAGGCCACGCAGAGGGTCATTTCGAGGCAGAGTTTCGCGTCGTGAGGCCCGACGGCGAGCTGCGCTGGGTTCGCGCCGTGGGACGCATGCACTTCGAGCGCTCCAGCGGGGTGCCTCGTCCATTCCGGATAGTCGGAACGGTAGTGGACGTCACCGACCAGGAAAGCGCGCGCCGTGAGGCGGAAGCATCACGCGAACGGGCAGCAAGCCTGCAGTCCCTCACTGCTGCACTCGCCGCCACCTACACCCCGGAAGAAGTTGCGGAGGTAGTGGTCGCGCAGGGCATGGCTGCAACGGGCGCGACTACCGGCCTGCTCATGCTGCGCAACCCCAGGGCGCCTGACGAACTGATCCTGCTGCGACAGGCAGGTGTTCTCGAACGCCTCGGGATCACGAAACCCGAGCCGGGATCCATCACCGCTCGCGGGCCGGCCGCTGAGTGCATCCGCACCGCACGACCCATCTTCATGGAAAGCCGGGACACGGTGCACGAACGATTCCCGGGAATGTCCGAGGTCTGGAACGCGCTTGGCACACACGCCTGCGCCACGGTTCCGCTCATCGTGGGTACCGAGAGCCTGGGTTCAATGTCCTTTACCTTCGCTGAGCCGCGGCGAATTCCGGACCAGGACCGAAGCTTCTTCCTCTCGCTTGGCGCGCAGGCCGCACAGGCGCTGGAACGCGCCAGGCTGCTCGAGGCCGAACGAGTGTCCCGGTTGGAAATGGAAACACTCAACACCGACCTGCGACGCGCCCTCTCCGAACTGCAGGGAGTGCTGGACGTCGTGCCTATCGGCATCGGCATTTCCAGCGACGTGGAATGCAGCCACATTCGCGTTAACCCGGCATTCGCGGTACAGCTGGGAATTTCACCGGACCAGAACGCCTCCAAGTCGGCTATGGCGGGGCCAACCCTGCCCTTTCGCATCATGCGCGACGGTGTGGAAGTTCCGCCCGGAAATCTCCCGATGCAGCTGGCGGCAGCGGAGGCACGCCCTATTGGCGACGTGGAACTGGACATCGTGCATGGCGACGGACGTGTAGTGCGCCTGCTGGAATACGCGGCCCCGCTTTTCGATGCGTCCGGCAACGTGCGTGGTGCCGTTGGCGCATTCGTAGACATCACGGAGATCAACAGGCTGATCGAGGCCGAGCGTGGTGCACGCGAGGAGGCAGAGCGTGCAAACCGCGCGAAGAGTGAATTCCTGGCGGTGATGAGCCACGAGCTTCGAACGCCTCTCAACGCCATCGGCGGTTACGCGGAGCTGCTCTCAATGGGGATTCGTGGTCCCATCACTGACGATCAGCGCGAAGACCTCGAACGGCTGCGCCGAAGCCAGAAGCATCTGCTGCGACTGATTGACGAGCTCCTGAACTACGCGCGGGTGGAGACGGGTTCGGTGCGCCTCACGCTCGGCGAGGTGTGTGTTCGCGACGCGCTTGCCAGCGTGGAAACCCTCATAATGCCGCAACTTCGCGCCAAGAACTTTTCCCTTGTGGTTGCACCTTGTCCCGCTGACCTGGTTGCCTATGCGGATGAGGAGAAGCTCCAGCAGATACTGCTCAACCTGCTGTCGAACTCGTCAAAGTTCACGAGCGTTGGCGGAACGATCGAGATGTCCGCTGCACGTTCGGTGAATACCGATGGTCGCGAGCTGGTGGAGATTCGCGTTGCTGACAACGGAATAGGGATTCCGGCGGAGCACCTGGAGTCGATCTTC
>DATGOL010000075.1:0-27716 GCA_035306065.1 Gemmatimonadales bacterium
ATTGGTGGCTTCCTTGCGCGTGACGTTCAGCTGCTCGCTGAGTGCGTCAATCATCTCCGCTCGATTCATGCTTGTCTCCAGGTGGTTGTGGACGGCTCGTAAGAACTCCGTTGTCCGGAAGCGGCGCCAGTGATTGCCAGAGCAGCCGACACCCGGTACTACGCTGCTGCAATTGCATTACAGAATTGTGCCCGCATACTCTGATGATTTCTACATCGAAACGCAACGGGGGCAAGCATAATTTCTGCCTGCTTGTTAAGGCTTTCTGCCGAAAATACGGCCATTTCCAGCCTGTTTGCCTGCTTTCGGTTCCGCCCGCACGACCATCAGCCCTGCGGAAGACCTCCGGACAGGGCAAGGGAAACTCGCTCAACCTGACGCGGACGGAATCCGTGGATGATGACAGCCATATTCCGGCTCGACACGATCACTGGCTGAGCGCCCACGGCCGACTCCAGCAGTGGAGCCTCACCCAGGCCTGCACCCTGGTTTGCTTCCGCCGACGCGCGAGATACCGAGTCCGTGAAAATGAAAACCTGGGCTTCAGCGTCACCCACGAAGTATCGAGCACTGCTCACACTTCCGGCGGTCAGCACTGGAGCACTGTCTGCCCGCTGTGGCGCCAACCCTGCACGCACGAGCCGATCCTCGACGCTGCAAATGCGCCATTCACCGCGCAACGGACAATCTGCTTCGGCCGCGCCCAGCACACGAGTAGCGTTCTCGACTGCCCCTTCACGCGTTTCCGTTCCGGGTGCAGGAGTCGCAACCGCACGCTGGGCATTCTCGCTGTCGGCAGCGCTGGATTCCCTGGCGGAATCGCCGCCACAGGCGATGAGAGCGGCTGCCGCCAGAATCATCCCCAGAGATCGCATATTGCTGAAACTCATTGATAGTCGGCCAGTCAGCGAGTGCGCGGATGTCATGAGTGCCTCGTTCCAACCGAATCCAATAATGGAGTGGTCAGGACTGGCGTCAAGCGCCGTCAGGCGAGCCAGGCCACGCAAACCGGATACTCCACGCTAGCGAAACAAGTGTTGCGAGAGCCTTCGGGCCTTCCACGGCGGCTGACGCCTGTCATGACAGCGTGGTGGCCGGGATTTCCTTCATCCCACGTTTCGCGATGCTCTCAGCGCATTCACGATAACGGCCAGGTCTATTCCCTCCTGCACAAGGGCTCCAACGGCAGGCGGGATGTAACCAAATGCAGCAAAGCCCATTGCAATGCCGCTCATCGCAAGGCCGGCCCAGATTGATTCGCGCGTAATGCGAAGCGTTCTCCTCGCCACCGCAATGCTCTCCGGAACACGGCGCAGATCGTCGCCGAGCAGCACTATGTCTGCGGACTCCGTGGCGATGCCGCCGCTGCCGGTGCCTACCGCCACCCCTACGGTGGCCGCGCTCAGGGCCGGCGCATCGTTGGTTCCATCGCCCACCATCAGCACGCGCAGGCCCCTGGCAATCATCTCCCGAATGGCCTGCACCTTTCCTTCCGGCAACAAGTCTCCAACGGCGTTTGAAATGCCGACCGACCTCGCAATCGGTTCAACCGCTTCGAATCGATCGCCGGACAATACCATCATGTCGTCGATGCCCAGTTCCCGGAGAGCGGTGATGGCGTCTGGTGCATGTGAACGCGCGGCGTCTGCATAAATAACGACACCGGCCAGCTCACCATCGATCTCGACCACGGCGTGCAACTCGTTCGGCGCGGTGAGCGCGTCGAGCCTGGCGATATCGTCGGGAGTCAGGGAGTTAGCCAGGTAGCTGCGAGACCCCACCTTCACGCTGCGGTCATTCACGATACCTTCCACGCCCTGTCCCGGCACATCGCGAATTTCACGTGCGCGGGGCATTTCAAGCCCGGCCCCTGCAACGTGCTCTACGAAGGACGTGGCCAGCAGGTGCCCGGAGCCTCGCTCCACCGCGCCGCCAAGTGACAGCACTTCTGTCGTAGTCCAGTCACCGACAGTGCGAACGGCCGACACGTGCGGGCGCCCGAGCGTGAGCGTGCCGGTCTTGTCAAAGACTGCCGCGTTGACGGATGCCAGCAGCTCCATGGCCGTGCCGTGCCTCACGATCACCTGGCGCCTGGCGAGCCTGTTGATTCCACCGATGATCGCGATGGGAGCTGCCAGAATCAGCGGACAGGGTGTTGCGACCACAAGCACCGAGAGAACTCGCACGGGGTCTCGCGACACCAGCCAGGTTACGACACAGACAACGATCGTGAATGGAGTGAACCACACGGCATAACGATCGGCCATGCGCTGGATGGGGGCCTTGCTGGCCTGTGCCGTGCGAACGAGCTCAACGATTCGCGCGTACTGGCTTTCGGACGCCGGTGCCGTTGCGCGTACGATGAGCGGACTCTCGCCGTTCGCCACGCCGCTTTGCAGCGTGTCACCGGGAACCACGCGCTGTGGAACGGGTTCTCCGGTAATGCGGGATGTGTCCACATGCGCGCTTCCCTCCATCACCTCGGCGTCGCAGGGAACGAGTTCGCCGGGGCGTATGAGCAGGAGGTCACCGACGGCCACTTCGTCCGAGGAAATGTCCAGGACGTTGTCGCCCTCGACGCGATGCGCCACGTTAGGCGCGGCCTCCTCGAGTGCCCGCACGGCCGCGGATGCCCTCCCCTCAGCCCAGCGCTCGAGCGCTTCGCCACCCGTCTGCATCAGCACCACGACGAGCCCGGCAAACGGCTCATCGAGCACCACCGCACCTACTATGGCCATGGAGGCCACCAGGTCCGCCGCCCACTTTCCGCGCAGTGCTCCCAGAAGCGTGCGGAACACCACCGGCGCTCCTGCAATCGCCAGCAGCAGACGGGCCCACTCAGGCTTCACAAGGCCAAGTATGAGCGCTGTCAGGGCCACGACCGGCATAACGAGCGCCGGCAGTCGTTCGCGCGTGAACAGCGAACGAAGTCCGTGTGACCCGGGTGGTTTATGACCCGCGCCATTCCCTGCATGGTGCGGAGCCTGTTCGCTCAGCCCGGTGGCCTGGTACTGTGCTTCATTCGTTTTGGTAACCTGGCCGGGCTCTGCAGTCATGTTCGCGAAGTTTCGGCTTGCAACAGTGAAGATTGAATTACCAGGAACACGAATACCTGTCCAAACTTGGCCCGGCTGTTTGAAGTTTAGTCGGCGGCGCTCAGCAATCAGAGTGCGCTGGCTGGTGCATCGGCCTTCAGCTCGCAAAAGCGAACACCGCCCCGAACCTTGTGGCTCGGGGCGGTGTTCGCCGAGGGGATCACTGGCAGCGCGAGGGCTGCCGGGTGACTACCTCAGTTCATGTTGTTCTGCGTGATGCCGGCAGCTGCAGCGTCTGCAGCTTCGATCACGAACACAACGCGACGGTTCTTCTCGGCGCCGCTCTGGTCGCCCCACGCGCCTTCCACAACCTGACGGTTCTCACCGTAACCAACCGCGCGCAGGTTCATGCCATCCAGGCCCTGCTCGACGAGCAGGTTGCGAACGTTCTCCGCACGCTCCTGCGAGAGGCGCTGGTTGTAGGTGGAAGAACCAGCCGGATCGGCAAAGCCTTCAACCGTGATCGTTGCATTCGGGTAGTAACGGCCGGCTACGTCTGCAAAGCGCTCCAGACCAGCGCGATCCTCGGCACGAACGTTCGCGTCGTCAAACGCAAAGTTAACCGGGAAGGCGAAGCGCATTCCATTCTCCATGGCCGTGATGCGCGCGCCGAACTCCTCGCGCAGGCCCTGCAGGTCGCTGCGAAGCGCAGCAATGTCGGTACGAAGAGCCTCGTCACCCGCGATGCGCTCCTGGCGCTCCGTGGCGATTTCCGCGGAGAGCTCGGTGCGTACGGCACCGGTCTGCTCGCGAACAAAACCCTTGGTGGCGCAGCCTGAAAGAAGGCCGGCGCTGATGAGGCCCATGCTGATTGTACGAAGATCGAGTGCCATAACCGCGTTGCTCCGTTAATGAGAATCGCCTGTGCTGCGAGGTCGCTTGCCCGCGTTAAGGGCGAAATGTGTACCGCGACGCCTAAAACGCGAGTGAGCGGCCTCACATAGAAGCCGATTTCCTTTCGTACTGCGTGAGCACCGTCACGATGCGGCCCCCTGTTGTGACTACTCTCACAGGAAACGCGTGCGGTAGGGGCGAAACGAGGTGCCTGTTGCAGGCTCAACCGGGCTGTTACGCGCCCCCACTCTTGCGCGCTAACCACTCGCCGCCGTCTACAACCAGAATCTCGCCCGTTATCCATGAGCCGGCCGGCGACACGAGAAACGCAACCGCGTTGCCGATATCGCGCGGATCCCCCCATCTGCCCAGCGGGATTCCCTTGCGACCCTGGGCAAGCATTGCTTCTTCAGCTGCGAATACGGCCTCAGCGGAACTGCCCGGTGGCGGACTGAATGCCTTTCGAACTCCCTCGGTAGGCACGGGACCCGGCGCAACCGCATTGACCCTCACCGCGTGAGGCGCCCACTCCACCGCAAGTGTCCTCGTTAGTGCATCTATGCCGGACTTTGCCGCAACCGCATGCGCCATCTGCGGCCACGCACCGTAGTGCAGCGTCATGGAAACGCTCACGATGCTGCCGCCTCCCGAATCGCGTATGTGCGGCAGAGCTGCCTGCGAGCAGAAGAAAGTACCGTACAGGTCAATCTCCACCACGCTTCGCCAGGCGTTTGGGCTCAGATCTTCGGACGGCGCGTAGAAGTTGCCCGCGGCGTTGTTCACGAGAGTATGCAGGGCGCCATGGGTATCCCGCACTTCCTGCATTACTGCGGATACACGCTCCGGATCCCTCACATCCAGCTGGTGCGCAGTCGCGGTAATGCCCTGCTCCGCCAGGCGGTCTACCGCCTTCGAAAGCCTCTCCTGCTTGCGACTGGCAAGCGCAATCCTGCAACCGAGCGATCCCAGCGACTCCGCAATACCGAAGCCGATACCGGAACCGCCACCCGTTACGAGCGCCACCTGCCCGGCGAGCACATCTGGCCTGAAGATCTCGGACGCGAGCGGAGCGGGCATTGTTCTGGGACTGGAGGTCAAGTGGGTGTAACCGGTACTCCGGCGGTTGATACTATCGCTACCTCGACTGCGCCGGCCGGAAGCATGTGTTGCGCTGCGTGTCCATTCTCGAACGGCCACCCACCGCGTAGCAGCGCATCATTCTCCGTCGGGAGCAAGCTCCAGTTCCAGCTGGCGCGAGATGCCGAACGTGGTACGATGGTGCGGAGTGCGACCGCACCTCAGGAGCGCCTCACGATGCTCCGCCGTTCCGTAACCTGAGTTGCGCTCCCAGCCATAGTCCCGATGGCGGGCGGCGAGCCTGCTCATAAGGTCATCCCGGGTAACCTTCGCAATGATGGATGCGCATGCAATGCTGTAGCAAGTGGCGTCACCGCCAACTACTGCAGTGTGCTCGAAGCCGAGGTTCTGTACGGGCCTGCCGTCAACCAGTATGTGGTGCGGAGCCTCCGGCATCCGCCTCACGATCCGATCCAGTGCGCGTCGCATGGCCAGGGTGGTGGCGCGCAGAATGTTCAGCCGGTCGATCTCGCGTACGCTTGCCGCCGCAACTCCAACTGCAAGCGCGCGTTCACCGATCAGGGCGGCGAGCCTTTCGCGTTCGGCTGCCGAGAGCTTCTTGGAGTCTGCCACTCCGCGGATGCATCGGGCGTCGGGCGACATGACAATGGCACATGCGACAACGGGACCCGCGAGAGGGCCCCGTCCAACTTCATCAATACCGGCAATCAGCCACTGCCCTGACGACCGGAACTCCCGCTCCAGGCGGCTCCAGCGGTCTGCGGCCACGACGTCAGGACCGGCTTGCCTCGCCCTGCGGACGTACCTTGCGCTCGCGAATACGAGCTGCCTTACCCGTGAGGTTGCGCAGATAGAAGAGCTTCGCACGACGCACGCGGCCACGACGCACGACCTTGATGTCGGCGAGCATGGGGCTGTGCACCGGGAAGATGCGCTCTACTCCAACGCCATTGGAAATCTTGCGGACGGTGAAAGTCTCGCTGACACCACTGCCGCGGCGCGCAATGCAGACGCCTTCAAAGGCCTGCAGGCGCTCCTTCTCGCCCTCACGCACACGCACGTGGACACGAAGAGTGTCGCCGGAGCGGAAGCTCGGCACGTCGGAGCGAAGGAATTCCTTCTGGGTTTCTATAAACGGATGCATGGCCTACGACCGCGATAAAGGTTCTGGCTGGGACAGAACGCCTAAGTTAAGGGGCTCGGGGCCCGTATGGTAGGGGTCTCGGATTACCCGTCCGACTCCCCGCGCTCCATTCCAGCCCGCCACTCGGCAATCCGCTTGTGGTCGCCCGAGAGCAGCACCGGCGGCACGTCCAGGCCGCGATAACTCGCCGGCCGGGTGTAGCTCGGCGCACTCACACCGCGCCCCCAGAACGAATCCGTTCGCGCGCTATCCAGGTCGCTCATGGCTCCCGGCAGCAACCGCACTGTCGCATCCACAACGCAGAGTGCAGCCGGCTCCCCCCCGCTCAGAACGAACTCGCCGAGCGACAGTTCCTCGGTGGCCAGATGCTCCGCCACCCGCTGGTCCACGTCCTTGTAATGGCCGCAGAGCAGCGTGAGTTCGCTTCCCGAGGCATAGCGCACGGCGTCCTGCTGCGAAAAAGTTCGTCCGCGCGGGGACAGGAGCACGATGGGCTCTCTGGCGCCGAGCGACTCTACTGCCTCGAAGAACGGCTCGGGCTTCATCACCATGCCCGGTCCGCCGCCGAACGGATAGTCGTCTACCGTGCGATGCCTGTCGTGCGTGAAATCCCGCAGATCCACCACGTTGTACACAACGCTCCCCGCCGCACGCGCGCGCTGGGGAATGCTGATGTCCAGCGGCATGGTGAAGAACTGCGGGAAGATGGTGACGATGTTGATGACGAGCGGCTTGTCGCGGGGAATCGCGTCGCGATGCGTGGGATCGTCAACTGGCTGGGTGTCGTGCCCGGATTCGGACATCGGTCAGTCCAGCAGACCGTCAGGCGGCGCAACCACCACCACCCGCGCCTCACGATCCACGCTGGTCACCACGCGGTCGTTGAACGGAATCATCACCGTGCCATTCTCCCGCCTCACGTCAATCGCGAGCCCCTGCGGAAGTTCGTACGTGTCGATCACGGTGCCCACCGGCGTGCCGTCAGGCAGCCGAACCTGCATGCCCGGAAGCTCGTGGTGGTACACCTCGCCCTCTTCCAGCGGTGACAGTTCCGCGGACGGCACAAGGAGAAAGCGCCCGCGCCACAGCTCGGCTGCGCTGCGATCGCTGACCTCGTTGAACGAAATGATCAGCCCGCCCTTGAAAGGCGAGCTGCGCTGCACGTGAAGCTCTCCGTCGGATAGCACGACAGGGTTTACACTACCCCCGAAAAGGCGACGGCCGGACGCGAATACCGCGTCCGGCTCGTCTGTAAGCACTTCCACGGCCATTTCGCCGCGAAGTCCATGCGCATTCCGAACGCGGCCCACGACCAGCAGGTCGTGCGGCGCCGTCACGTCAGGCTTCCGCCTCGGCCTGCGTTTCGTCTTCCGAGCGCTCTGCAAGCGGAACGGCTGCTGCGCTGAGCCTGGATGCCAGGCGCTGCTCGTGGCGCTGCTTGAGCACTCCTGCCCTGCGCAGCAGCGACCGGGCCGTGTCGGACGGCTGTGCTCCAACACTCAGCCAGTAGAGGGCGCGCTCTGCCTGCACATTCAGACCGCCTTCGGTTGCACGCGGATCGTACTGACCGATCACCTCGATGAACTTGCCATCGCGCGGACTGCGCGAATCGGCAACTACCAGGCGATAGATGGGAGCCTTCTTCCGGCCAATACGGCGGAGTCGAATCCGAACCATTGATTCCTCTTCTGAACTGAGTTGATCACTGCCCCCGGCTCCTCGCGCAATCGGCATTTCCGACCCGCGCCGGGTTGTACGACAACGGACACAAACTAACTGTCATCCTGCATGGGAGAAGCGAGTGTCAGGATCTGCCCCAACCCCCTGCCAGCTACCGGAACATGCCGGGCGGCATTCCGGGTGGCATCCTCATCCCGCCGCCCGCAGCCTTCTTCATCATCTTCTGCATTCCCTTGAACTGATCCAGGAGACGATTCACTTCCTGCACCGGCCGGCCACTGCCCTTCGCAATCCGAAGGCGCCGCGCACCGTTGATGATACCCGGCGTCTTCCGCTCGGAGGGCGTCATCGAGAGGATGATTGCCTCCACATGGCGCATCCGCTTCGGATCCAGGTTGGCCTGCTTCAGCATCTTCGAGTTCACGCCGGGCAGCAGCTTAAGCAGCCCTTCCAGCGGACCAAGCTTGGACATCTGCTTCATTGCGGTGAGGAAGTCTTCGAGGTCCATGCCCTCCTTCCTCACCTTCTTCTCCAGCCGCTTCGTCTCCGTCTCGTCGAAGGCTGACTGAGCCTTCTCAACGAGCGAGAGCACGTCGCCCTGCTGGAGAATGCGCCCCGCCATCCGCTCAGGATGGAAATCCTCAAGCGCGTCGAGCTTTTCGCCAACACCAATGAACTTGATGGGCTTCTTCGTCACGCCGTAGATGGAGAGCGCGGCCCCTCCGCGGGCGTCACCGTCCATCTTCGTGAGCACGACTCCCGTCACGCCCAATGCATCATCGAATCCCTGCGCGATACGAACGGCGTCCTGACCCGTCATACCATCAGCGACGAGGAGAATTTCATCGGGGCGCACCTCCTTCTTCAGGTGGCGCAACTCCTCCATCATCTCGTCGTCTATCTGAAGGCGACCGGCCGTATCGATGATCACCACGCGCTCGCGAGCGCGACGAGCCTCCTCGATACCGTCTTTCGCGATGCGGACCACGTCTGCGGTGCTTCTGTCAGCGTGAACCGGAATTTCGAGCTGGCGGCCGAGGGTCTCCAGCTGATCGATAGCAGCAGGGCGGTATACATCTGCCGCCACCAGACGCGTAGCACGTCCTTCGGCCTTCAGCTTGCGAGCCAGCTTGCCTGCCGTTGTCGTTTTTCCGGATCCCTGCAGCCCTACCATCATCACGATGGTGGGGGGCAC
Source organism: Gemmatimonadales bacterium (assembly GCA_035306065.1). Taxonomy (GTDB): domain Bacteria; phylum Gemmatimonadota; class Gemmatimonadetes; order Gemmatimonadales; family Gemmatimonadaceae; genus JBBQHX01. The sequence goes on from DATGOL010000075.1 coordinate 9,047, forward strand.
TGAATTGACCCTGAGCCCCTCACGACGCTCGCCGAGCATCGCGGTAAGCTCATCATGGACTATCTTGACCAGTTGCTGGGCCGGAGAGACAGTTCGGAGCGTGGCAATGCCCACCGCCCGCTTCTCCACCCGCTCCAGAAACTCCCGGGTAAGCTGGAAATTGACATCGGCCTCGAGGAGCACGCGCCGAACCTCGCGCAGGCCCTCCTTGATATCCGATTCCGACAGGACCCCACGTCCGCGAAGTTTCGCAAACGTGGCTTCCAGTTTCTCTGAGAGCTCGTCAAACATAGCCTTGAAACGTAGACCCCACGCCCGTCCGAATCAACCGAGCCTGAATTGATGACTCGAGCGCAACGCAAGGATGAAATCCTCCGGTCGGAGCTCCCGCCGGTTCTGCCACTAATGGCCCTCCGATCCACGATCGTGTACCCGCTGGGAACGATCGCGGTTCAGATGGGAGCCCCCGAGAACCTCACCCTGCTTCGGTCATTCGACGATGGCGGCCTTACCGTAGCTCTCGTCGTTGCTGGGGGAGACCTCGACGATCCCCTCGACTACTCCAAGTTCGAGGGCAAGATCGGAGTTGCCGCCCGCGTGCATGAGCGCATCAACCTGCCCGGCGACACCATCCAGATCACTCTCCAGGGGCTGCGGCGTATTCGGATCGGCTCGATCGTGGAGGATGATCCGTTCGCGACGTGCAACGTGGATGCCGTACGGGAAGTGCAGCCGGATGAGGAAGACGATCTCGAAGACCTGATCGAGCGCACGGTGTCCGCCGCGGAAACGCTCGCACAGATGATAGATCGCATTCCCGACGAGATTCCGCAGATCCTGCGCATGAACGTGGCCGACCCGGGTCGTTTTGCAGACCTCGCCGCCACCAACATGAACTTCCGCATCGCGGACAAGGACGAAGTGCTGCAGCGCCTGGATATCAACCAGCGCATTCGCTTCGTGCTGTCCCGCCTGGAACGCGAAGTGGCGCGCGCGCAGGTAATGGAAGACGTAAAGAAGCAGACAGAGGTGAAGATCGAGCAGCATCAGCGAGAGTTCTATCTTCGCCAGCAGCTTCGCGCCATCCAGGCCGAGCTGGGCGAGGGAGACCCGAGCGAGAAGGACGCGCACGACCTGCTCAGGCGCATGGAAGAGGCAAAGCTCCCCGAGAAGGTGGAGCAGGAGGCGCGACGAGAGATCGATCGCATGCGCATGCTCTCGCCGGCTTCCAGCGAATACCACGTGATTCGCACCTACCTCGACTGGATCCTGTCGCTGCCGTGGAACCAGCGATCGGGAGATGAGGACATCGAGCTGGCGCGCGTGGAGAACGCGCTCGACGAGCGCCACTACGGCCTGGACAAGGCCAAGGAGCGCATCATCGAGTACCTGGCCGTGCGAAAGCTGCGCGGCGGCGACCCGCTCGGCCCGATTCTCTGCTTCGTTGGGCCGCCGGGAACGGGAAAGACCTCGCTCGGTGAGGCAATCGCCACGAGCATCGGGAGGGACTTCTACCGGATCTCGGTAGGCGGTGTGCGCGACGAAGCGGAAGTTCGCGGACACCGGCGCACGTACGTGGGCGCCATGCCCGGGCTCATACTGCAGGCACTGCGACGCGTGCAGACGCGCGATCCCGTGCTCATGATCGACGAGATCGACAAGATGTCCAGCGGCGGGCCGTCAGGCGATCCAACTGCCGCAATGCTCGAGGTGCTCGATCCATCGCAGAACAAGACGTTCGTGGATCACTACCTCAACCTTCCGTTCGACCTGTCGTCCATCCTGTTCATTGCGACCGCGAACAACCTGTTCGACATTCCCGCGCCGCTGCGCGACAGGATGGAAGTGATTCGCATTGCAGGCTACACGATCGAGGAGAAGGTTGAGATTGCGTGGCGCTACATGATTCCGAGGCTGCTCGAGGAACACGGCATAACAGACCTGGACCTCCAGTTCACGGATGAAGTACTGGGCTTCGTGTCCAACCGCTACTCGCGTGAGGCAGGGCTTCGCAACTTCGAGCGAAATCTTTCCGCGATCATGCGCAAGCGTGCACGAAAGAAGGCCGAGGGAGAGGAAGGTGCGTGGCTCGTGGACCTCGCCCTGGTTGAAGAGATACTGGGTGTTCCGCGCTATGCCGTGGAGGAGGCGGAGCTCGAGCCGGAAGTTGGTGCCGTCACCGGGCTCGCGTGGACATCAACGGGCGGCGACCTGCTCGTGATAGAAGCACTGCGCATGAGCGGAACCGGGCGTCTCACCGTTACCGGACAGCTCGGCGAAGTGATGCGTGAATCCGTGGACGCCGCTTCCTCGTACGTACGCTCACGTTCCGATACGCTCGAGATTCCGGAGTCGGATTTCAGGGAAACGGATATTCACGTGCACTTTCCCGCCGGTGCAATTCCGAAGGACGGGCCAAGTGCAGGCATCGCAGTGACGCTTGCGATTGCGAGCGTTTTGAGCAGGCGTCCGGTGCGTCGCGATCTGGCCATGACCGGCGAGGTAACACTCAGGGGTCGCGTGCTGGAAATTGGTGGTGTGAAGGAAAAGGTGCTGGCAGCCTATCGCGCGGGTTTGCGCGAGGTGATACTGCCCAAGTCGAACGAGAAGGACCTGCGTGACGTGCCTGACGAAGTGAAGTCGCACATGGCCTTCACGTTCGTAAGCACCATGGATGAAGTGCTGCGCCTCGCACTCCTCCCTGTACCGGATCCTGCCCCGGCAGATCTTCCGCCGGTGGGAGCGAGTGAGGGTGAAGGACGCGCGAAACGCGCACAGGAGGAGACCACGCTTCCGGCGGACGTCGCGCGATAGTTGCTTTAGGATGCGGGAGCCGCAGTTCGCGGCTCCCGCAACGCGGCCAACCCGGGCCGTTGCGCATCGTACCCGCTCGCAGCCACGTGCTAGCTGACTCCATCTGGACCCAGTTACTGGTGAACATTCTCGCCGGCGCTGTCGCCGGCGGTATTACCAACGCCGTGGCCGTGTGGATGCTGTTCCATCCGTACGAGCCGCGCGCCGGGCTGCACGGCGCGATTCCGAAGAACAAGGCGCGGCTGGCCCGCTCCATAGGCCGCACCGTCGGTGAACGTCTACTCACCCCGGCAGACGTAACCGCGGAACTCTCGCGTTCCGGATTTCGCGAAGGCTTCGATGCGAAGATCGAGGAGGTAATCCATGACCTCCTGAACATCGAGCGCGGCTCCATTCGCGAATTGCTTCCACCAGCGGTTGCGACCGAAGTCGAGCGCGCACTCGCGGGAGTGGCAGATTCTGCGAGCATATCCTTCTCCAACTTTGTCGAAGGAGAGGAGTTCGAAGCACTCACGCGCAGGTTCGTAGCACGCGCAAGAAGCGAAATAGCCGAGCGTCCGGTGGCGGAGCTTCTGACGGCGGAGCGTCGAGACCGCCTGACGCAGCGTGCGGCCGAGTGGGCAACGGAACTTGCAGAGTCTCCCGAGCTGGAGCGCGGCATTCGCGAATACCTGGACCGGAACCTCGGCAGGCTCCTGGCGTCCGAGGCGCCGCTGCTCGAGCAGGTACCTGCGCCGCTGGTGGAGACGCTCGAGCAGGCCATTGACGCATACCTGCCGCTGGCCGTTGCAAGGCTGGGAGAGTTCCTGGCTCAACCAACCGCACGCGAGCGGCTGCGCGCGGCACTGCACGACATTTTCCGGCAGTTCGTGAGCGATCTCCGCTTTCACGAACGTATCATTGCAAAGCTGGTGGTTACGGAGCGCACCTTCGACGCGGCGCTGGCTTCGATAGAGCGCGATGGCGTGGAACAACTTGCTTCGCTGCTGGAAGATCCGGTGGTTCGCGAGGAGATCTCGCGCACCATTCACTCCGCTGTAATCGCGTACCTCCGCAAGCCGATCGCCGAAATAGCCGGCACCCCGGACAACCCTGAGCGTGCCGCGATGATGGTGAATGCGGCCGGTGACTACCTCGTGCGGATTGCGCGAAGCGAGCGTACGCGCGAGTTCCTCGTGGGTAAGCTGAACGAAGTGCTGTTGCGAACGGAGGGTCGTACCTGGGGAGAGCTGCTGCAGTCGCTGCCTGACGACCTTGTGGTCGGCTGGATTCACGACGCTGCGCGTGCCCCGCGTACCGCGCAGCTCGTGGCAGATACCACGCGCGGTGCCCTGAGGAGCGCGATGGATCGCCCCATCGGGCGCCCCGGAAGGTGGCTGCCGGAAGACACGTCCGCGCGCCTCACGACAACCGTTGCCCCCGCCCTCTGGGACTGGCTGCATGCGCAGGTGCCCGCGCTCGTACAGCGCATGGACATCGAGCACATGGTGGAACGCAAGGTGCTCGGATTCAGCACGCAGCGAATCGAGGAGATCATTCGCAGCGTGACCCAGAAGGAACTGAACCTGATCGTGAACCTTGGCTACGTGCTGGGCGCGGTGATCGGTATCATGACGTTCGGCATCGCCCAGCTCTTCGGCCGATAGCAGCCTGTCTGAAGCCGTACGCCCGCCAGAAGCAGCTGCTTCTGGCGGGCGTACGGCTTCCTGGTGCAACTGCGTGATCGGCTACAGCTCCTCGAGCCTCAACGACTGCGGCGATACAAGTTCTCCTCGCTCACCAGCCGGAACGTCCTGCATTATCACCATCGGGCGGCCATCCACTTCCACTCGCGTGACAGTCACACGACGCCCGGCACGCACGAACGTACTGCGCTCGCCGGCAGGCAGCTTGCTCTCGCCATACCGCCTGGCAATTGCATCGGCCACCAACTCGGCCCATTCGTCGGCATCGGCCTCGGTGTCCCATACGCTCGCCCAGAACAGTGCTTCCGAGTTGCCGCGGCGGTAGACGCGAAACCTGTCGCCATCCCATCCGGCCGCACCTCGTACCGCTGCGTTCTGATCACCGAGAAGTACGAAGAGCAGCACACGCATCTCGAATTCGCCGAGCCCGTTCTCGAACATCAGGTTCTCACTCGCGCCTGCGTTCGGGAACACGATGCGCGTGGGTGCGTCAGTGGAATCACCGTACGCATCATGGTGCATAACCTGCTCGGTTGACCTTGGCAGCTGCTCGAAGGCGGCCGGACCGGTAGCGAAGTCACGCCGCCTCACGAACTCCGCACCGCTGAGGTACGGGAAGATCAGGGTTTCCTGCATGATCATCGGGGCGGAGGCGAACAGCGGCATGGTTCCGCGGTTATCACGAATGCTCTGCCTCACGCGCTCCCACCCGCCAGGCAGGCGGGACGCCAGCGACCCGCCGTCCACGGTGGCCTCGATCTGCTTGTACATCGCCTGACCTTCGATCACTGCCTGGATCGCCAGTGCCCGATCGTTGTCGTCGCGAACGCTTTCCTGGATGGAATCGAGCGGCGCATACTGATCCTGCAGCGCGTGAATGAGTTCGTGCGCGATGATCGCCGAACGCTGCACCTCGGGAGCTTCCTCCACCACGTAAAGAACGTCGGTTTTCGGATCGTAGAAGCCGACTATCTGCTCGGTGAGCAGCTCCATGTACAGCGCGCGCAGGTCCAGCGAATCCGCCACCAGCCCAAGCCGCTTGTAGGTGGTTTCAACACCCTCGATCTGCTCCTCCGGAAGGTCTTCGGCGAAACGTCGTTCCAGGAACTCGCGAACCTGCTCTCTCGTTCGTGTCTCGAGTTGCGGCGGGCGTTTGAAAGGAACTCCCATCGCACGCTCGATTCGCGGTACGGCTGCATTCACCTCTGCGGCAAAGGGCCCGTCGTAGTCGCCTGAGCTGCCCCTGCACGATACCGTCGCCAGGATTCCGGCTGCTGCAACCAGCGCAAGGCGCACCCTCAGTCCACCCATGATATCTGCTTTCCCGTTATCTGTGTCATCACGCGCGCAACATCGTGTCCGCGCACCACCACCCCTTCCTGAGTGAGCCGGTCGCGCAGCTCGGCCTCAACGCTGGCAAGCGTCCGCCTCACCGGCGGCTCTTGCCCGCTGGCTCTCACGTCAGGCGCCGCGGAACTGCTGTCGCCTGAATCCTTTGAGGAATCATCACGCTGTGCATCCGGCGAATCATCTTGCGGAGCATCAGCAACGTCACGCTGCATTTCGAACAGCGAGCCGAGTTCTGCGCCAATCCGCTCCAGTGCCGCGAATCCGTCACGCGCGAACTCCGGGAGTTCGAACTGGATGTCGGGCCCCAGGTCTATCATGTGCCGGTCGCCAGGATCCACACTGCTCGCGCCCGGGTCAATCTCGCTCGCGGGCGGCGGCGGCGGCGGCACCGGGCCCGCCCTGAGCATGGCCCGGCGCATTGCAGCCAGCCGCTCCGTGTCAGGCGTGAGCCTCGTGGCGCCCTGCATATGTGCACAGGCTTCGTCCAGCGCATCCAGTGCGCGATCAGGTCTGCGCCGATCAGGCATGAAAAGATCCGTAAGCCGTACCGACGCCTGCAGGGCAGAGTCGTGGATTACCACGTCGTGGTGCCGCTCGAGCGTCTCCTGCCTCACGCGCAGGATCAGCAGAGTGTCCTCTGCACCTGGCTCGCGAACGAGCACCTGCTGGAAGCGACGCTCGAGCGCCGAGTCTCCCCGAATCCACCTGTCGAACTCAGCTCCTGTAGTGGCACCTACCACGCGAAAATCGCCGCGGACGAGCGCGGGTTTCAGCATGTTGGCCGCGTCCATTGCAGCGCCCAGGGCAACGCCCTGCCCCATCAGGTTGTGAAGCTCGTCAATGAAGAGAATCACGTTGCGCTGGCTGGTGGTTTCGTCCACCACTCCCTGCACTCGTTCCTCATACTGCCCTCGAAACTGCGTGCCGGCGAGCAGCGCCACGTGATCGAGGGCGAGGAGGCGCATGGACTTGAGTGCCGTTGGCACTTCGCCGGCCGCAATGCGCTGCGCGAGCGCCTCAGCAATGGCGGTCTTGCCAACGCCGGCATCTCCCACCAGCACCGGATTGTTCTTGCCGTGCCTGAGGAGGATGTCGATCACACGCGCCACTTCTGCCTCACGACCGGACACCGGATCCAGACGCCCGGCGCGCGCCTCCGCAGTCAGGTCTCGCGTGAACCGGGAAAGGGCGTTTCGAGCAACTCTCAGGCTGATACTCCGAACTCAGGGGGCAAGAACAGTGGTCAGGTACCACGAAATCAGGTCGTTACCCCAAAGCAACGTGACTACGGCGGCAGGCGCAAGGAACACACCGAACGGCACCAGCGGCGGCTCGAACTCAACTCCGGCACTGCGCGCACGCTTCCACGCAATCGGATATACCACGAGCGGGAACACCACCGCTGCAATCGCGGCCGCAACGAATACGGTAAGTAGTGCGCGATGCGGACCTACGGCCGCACCCACAACCGCCATGAGCGTCACGTCACCAAAGCCCATCGCTTCCTTCTTGAGGGCAACCTCGCCAAGCCACCCGATGATGGAAACGACACCAGCGCCAACGCACGCGCCAAGCAGCGCATCGAGTGGTGAGGCAAACGGCCCGAAGTCCTGGAAGAACGGCGCAACGAACGACCCGAGCAGCAGGAAGATGAGTCCAAAAACAGTAAAGCCGTCAGGGATCACATAGTGTTTCGCATCCGTAAGCGCGATCCCGAACATCAGTGTGCCGAACACTGCAAAACGCAGTGCCGTGAATGTCGGCCCATAAAGAATCAGCGCTGCAAGCCAGCCGAGCGCCACGACGAACTCCACGATCGGATACTCCGGCGAGATTGGCTCCGCGCACCCGCGGCACCTTCCCCGCAGTCGCAGCCAGCCGAATACCGGAACGTTGTCGTACCACGCAATGCGCGATTCACAGTTGGGACAGCGAGACGGCGGCGACACGACGGACTGCCCGTCAGGCCACCGTGCTACGCACACGTTGAGAAACGAGCCCACACATGCGCCGGTGAACAGCGCAAGCGTTATCAGCAGCCACGGCTCCGCACCGAGAGCGTTCACGATTGAAGCATGTAGAGGAGTATTCCTGTGGCCACGGCCACGTTGAGTGATTCCACTGCAGAGTCCATGGGGATTGCCACACGGCGCTGCACGAGCTGCATCACTTCAGCAGACACGCCCGCACCTTCGTTTCCAACCACGAGTGCAAGCCGGCGTGGTGCTGACTTCTGCTGAACCGGCTCGCCGCCCGCGTCGGCAGCCCACAGTGGAATGCCTCGATCGGACAGGAAGGATTGAAGCTCGGCAACCGTCAGCGGTACCAGCGGCATGCGAAACGATGCGCCCATCGAACTACGGACGACTTTGGAGTTCCACACGTCAACCGTGCCGCGGAGCGCGAGCACTGCGCTCACTCCCATGGCGGCAGCGGTGCGGATGATGGTGCCCAGGTTGCCGGGGTCCTGGATGGCGTCGAGTACCAGCCAGCGGCCGCGCTCCGGATCCGGCAGTTCGACAAGCGAGTGCTCCGGCATGCGCGCGATCGCAACTATCCCCTGTGGCTGCTCGGTGTCGCTTGCACTTGCGAGTTCGGCTTCGCTTACCACGAGCGTTTCCATGCCCATGGCCTGCAGTCGTGCCAGAATCTGCCGCTCCCGTTCCGAGCCACCATAGCCGGACTCGTGGAGCGCTCCGTGGACCCTCAAGGGCGAATCGAGCAACTCTTCCACTGCCCGAGTGCCCTCAATAGTGAACAGTCCGCGGTGCTCACGTGCCTTCCGCCGACGGAGGTCACGGGCTAAAGTGAGGAGTCGCAAGGGCTTGGCGATTCAGTATCGTGTGGAATAAACGTTGCTCCCGTCCTGACGGCAGGTCCAACGCGAACCAAGGGGTTCACATGAAAGACATCAGGTCCGGAATATCAATAGTCGGCGCTGCACTGCTCCTCTCGGCATGCATAGCATCCACCCAGCAGGAGCTCGAACTCGGCCGACAGTACGCGGCTCAGATCAATGCCGAGCTTCCTATCGTGCAGGATGCTGAAATCTCACGATATATCAACGCGCTCGGCAACCAGATCGCGAATGTGTCTGACGATCGCAACCTGGACTGGCAGTTCTACGTGGTGAACGATGCATCGGTAAACGCCTTCGCGGTGCCGGGCGGGTATATCTACGTGAATCGCGGCCTGATCGAACGGGCCGGATCCATGAGCGAGGTGGCAGGAGTGCTCGGCCATGAGATTGCGCACGTAACCGAGCGACACTCCATGGAGCGAATTCGTGATGCGGACCGCGCGAATATCGGTGTAACGGCTGTGTGCGTATTCACCGGAATCTGCGATGGCGCGCTCGCAGGTACCGCGATCAACGTGGCTGCCGGTGCGGCATTCGCAAGCTTCAGTCGCAGCGACGAGGCCGAAGCAGACCGGGTTGGTATCGCGCACGTGGTGCGTGCCGGGATACATCCTGCTGGTGTTCCCGCCATGTTCGAGCGACTGCTGGCTGAGCGGAACCGAAACCCCGGTGCCGTGGAGGGCTGGTTCTCTTCACACCCGCTGGAAGAGGATCGAATTCAGTCAACACGCGCGATCATCAGCAGGTACGACGAAGCGATTCTGGACGATCTTCAGCGTGATTCGCAGGCCTTCCAGAACTTCAAGCGACGCGTGAGCCAGCTGCCGGCCGCACGGTAGCCGGGCAGCTGACGTTCGGACTTGGGATGTTGACCTCCAGCCGGTACCGCTTCCCAACCCATCATCCATCAGATGCGCCGCGACCCTAAGCGGCGCATCTTTCATTTATGCGAATTGCACTCACCATAGCCGGCTCCGATTCCGGCGGCGGCGCCGGCATCCAGGCAGACCTCAAGACTTTCCACCGCTTCGGCGTGTTCGGCACCAGCGTCATCACCGCTATCACTGCGCAGAATACCGTTGGTGTTCGCGACTGGACCGCGGTTGCGCTTTCGCTTATCGAGGCTCAGCTGGATGCCGTCGCGGAAGACCTGCGGCCTCATGCCGTAAAGAGCGGAATGCTGGCAGATGCGTCCGTAGTGGGCGTGGTCGCTGCAGGACTTCGCCGTCACGAGCTCGCGCCGTACGTGCTGGACCCCGTGATGGTCGCCACGTCAGGCGACCCGCTCGTCACGCAGGACGCCATCCGTGCGATTCGTGACGAGCTCATTCCACTCGCCACGCTCGTCACTCCCAACCTGGACGAGGCTGCGATACTGGTTGATGGCGACGTGAAGGACGAGGCGCAGATGGAAGCTGCCGCCCGGTATCTGGTGGATGATCTGGGAGCGAAGGCCGCGCTCGTCAAGGGCGGTCATCTCACCGGAAGCGAGATGGTGGACGTGCTGTACGACGGTGAGCTTCACGTCGTTCGTCATCCGCGCATCGATACGAAGAACACGCACGGCACCGGCTGCACGCTGTCCTCAGCGATTGCTGCGAACCTGGCGCTGGGCTCCGGCCTTCGTGAGGCGGTGGATATTGCCCTGGCCTACGTGCACCGCGCGATCGCTACTGCACCGGGGCTGGGTAGCGGACACGGCCCGCTGAACCATTTCGCGTAACGCGCTGGCGCGTCGTGGTGCGTCACAGTGCGTCACAGTGCGCCGCCATCGCGGCACGTCAGGCACCGTACCGCGCGCCGGGATCGGCGACCGGCGCGCCGCTACAGTCAGCCCCGCGCCGGCAGCGCGGCCACGAAATTTCGTACTACCATCTCGAACGATTGTGCCGCCGCGTTCGTGGACTCCAGCACCTCCGCGTGCGACAGGGGCGCAGGTGAGATGCCAGCCGCGAGGTTCGTTATGCAGCTCATCCCTGCAACCCGCATCCGCAATGCCGTTGCAGCGATCACCTCGGGCACGGTAGACATTCCGACCGCGTCCGCACCCAGTCGCTCGAGCATGCGAATCTCCGCTGGGGTCTCGTACGTGGGTCCGAGGAGCCCCGCGTAGATGCCTTCCCGAACCGTCACTCCGGCGGCCAGGGCGCACCGGGCGAGCAGCGCACGGAGCTCAGCGTCGTAACAGTCCGACATGTCCGGGAACCGCTGGTCACCCCTGCTTCGCTGGCCCACCAGCGGATTGCTGAACTGCAGGTTCAGATGGTCCGCGATGATCATCAGATCACCGGGGCGAAACGTGCGACGGATTCCGCCCGCCGCGTTCGAGACGAACAGCGTTCGCGCACCCAGCGCGTGCATGACGCGCACAGGGAACGCGGCGACGGACGGCGGGTGGCCTTCGTACAGGTGAATCCGACCGGCCAGCGCCAGCACCTCCCTGCCATTCAGAGTTCCGGCCATCAACGCACCGCGATGGCCAACCACCGTTGCCGACGGAAAACCTGGAATGTCCGCAAAGGGAACCGTGCGTACGCTCTCTATGCTCGAAGACAGCCCGCCCAGCCCGGATCCAAGCACGATGGCGCACGCAGGGCTCTGAACCTCGAGCCGGTGTGCGATGGCGTCTGCTGCGCGAAGAGCTGCCGCAGACCCGTACGCGTTATCCGCAGCAGCGTCGTGAGGCCCCCCGCTCACCGCGCCTCCACCAATTCAACGACAAGAACACGATCACCGCCCCCCGGCCTCATTCAGCAACACCCTGCACCGCGGCGTCTTCCACCAGTGCCACCGCTGCCTCACGCGCACGCGCTCCCAGCTGCTCTCGCTCACGGAAAGGCAGGAACGCCGCCTCGAAGCTGCCCACAGCCATCCCCGCCAGCTCACGGAACCTGAATTGCAACGCTTCGGACGCATGCGCATACTCGTCCGTGAGCGTCGTGGCACTCATCAGGCGGTTGTCAGTGCACAGAACTACCGGCAATCCCAGCTCGTTGTAGCGCCGAAGCGGGTGTGCCATGTAGCTGGCGGCAACACGCGTCTGCACATTGCTCGTGAGGCAGATCTCCAGCGGAATGCGACGATCGTTCACATACGACATGAGCGATGCGTCTTCTATCAGCCTGGTGGCATGCCCGATACGGTTGCAACCGCAGAGGTGCACCGCCTCGCGAATGGAATCGGCACCATCTCCCTCGCCCGCATGACACGTGCACGCCAGGTCGTTCATGCGCGCGTACTGAAACGCCTGTGCATGCAACCCTGCCGGGTTGCCGGCCTCACCTCCGGCAAGATCGAATGCAACCACCCCTTTACCTCGATAAGCCACAGCCAGCTCCGCCACTTCCATGGACGCCGAAGGCGGCAGTTGCCGGAGCGCACAGAGAATCACCCGAACCACTATCCCCAACTCGCGCTCTGCGCGCTGAAGCCCGCGCAGCACTGCATCCACCGTGTCGCTCGCCGTAAGCCCGCGCTCGAGGTTCAGCAGCGGGCAGTAGCGAACCTCCAGGTACCACACGCCATCGCGCCAGGCATCCACGGCCAGCTCGTAGCTGATGCGCTCCAGCGAGTCTGCATGCTGCATTACCGACAGCGTTATCGCGAAACGCTCCAGGTACTGCTCGAGATTCCGGGCGTCGTCAACGTGCATGAACGTCGCCAGTCCGGCAGCGTCTGCAGCCGGCATGTCCACTCCGTACTCAGCCGCGAGATCGAGCATGGTCTGCGGACGTACCGACCCATCCAGGTGGCAGTGCAGCTCGGCCTTCGGCAGTCGCCTGATCAGCTCGTGCAGCGCCGCGGACATTGAGCGAGGCTCGATAACCGAGCTCACAGACCAACCGGAATGAGACGCAGCTCTTCGGGCGCAGCGAAGGGCTGGGGCAGCGCCCGAAGGTAGGCCAGCAGCGCGTCCAAGTCGCCGATTCCCAGGTTCTCACCTGCGGCATCGCCCCCAAAGCCCAGGTCGTCGCCACCGGTGGCAATGAAGTCGTTCACCACGATCGTATACGACCCGTTAGGTGATATCGGTCTCCCGTCTGCCAGCCTCGCCTCCATGATCCGCGCGCCTGGCGCGAGCACCGGATCGTACCGAACCTGGATTCCGCTTACATGCGCATTCACGCGATCGCTCGCCACTACCGTCTCCAGATGGTTCAGCAACTCCTCACCCGTAACGGTGAACCTCACGAGCGTATTTCCGAAGGGCTGCACGGAATAGACGTCACCGTACGAAACGTCGCCGAGTGGCAGGTCCGCGCGAATGCCGCCGTTGTTCATTATGGCCACGTCTGCCCTGGATGCCCACCGCTGCGCATCCGCAATCAGGTTGCCCAGCGAATGCTGCGCGCCGCTTCGCGTGAGCCGGCGCGCACTCGCTGCCACCGGCCGCTCCACGATCTCCGCAACATTCGCCTCTGCAACACGCACCAGTGCACTCACTGCACCGTCAGGCGCTAGCGAGTCAGCAATCACCGACACGATCTGGGCACTCGACTTCCACTCGGGTGGCTCGAGGTCCAGTACGGCTATCGCCTGCCCGCTGGAGCGCGCCTGAACGATGGGGATTCCGTTCACCACCGTATTCACGACCGAATGTGTGTGCCCGCTCACGATGGCAGCGATCGGCTCCTTCACCTGTCGCGCGATCTCCACGATCTCCCCTTCGCACGCTGCGAAACGCCCGCCCTCGCAGAAGGCTCCGCTGTGTGCAACCACCACCACCATGTCCGCCCCGCGCAGCCGGAGTGCGCGCGTATAACGATCGATGGATTCCGCCGGATCAACGAACTCCAGGCCGGCCACGTTCGAAGCGCGTGTGGCAGATGGCGTTTCCAGTGTAGAGATGCCCACGATGCCGATGGAAAGACCGCCGCGCTCCACGATGGTATCAGTGCGAATCCACGACGGCACCGCACCCGATGCATCGCGCACGTTCGCACTCAGTATCGCATAAGGCGCATCGCTGATGCGCGCGCGCAGGGTATCCTGCCCCCAGTCAAACTCGTGATTGCCGAGGGCGGCAGCCGCCACACCGAAGGCCCTGTACACGTCGAGCACTGCGCGTCCATACGTCAGGTTCGACGGCAGCGTGCCCTGAAACGTGTCCCCGCCATCCAGTACGAGCACGGCGCACGGCTCTGCGCACCCTTCGGCCGCATTCCGGATGGCCGTGGCCACGAACGCTGCACCTCCGCGCCGCACTCCGGACGCGTCTTCCACTGGCCGCAGTGCGCCATGGAAGTCGTTCAGCGAAATGATGCGAACACGTGTCAGGCCAGGCGAAGGCTGGGCCTCGGCAGGCGTGATCGGTTCGTCCTGGGGGATGGGGGCCGGCCCGGGCGGAACCGCGGGCGGCAGAGGGGTGCAGGACGCTGCGAGCAGCGCCGCGAGGAGAACGGGAATATGGCGTCGCATGGCGCGCAAGTTAGCGTCGCCCCGAAAGGCACGGGAGAGTTCGTTGACACCTGCCTTTCTTCGTTGACGACACGCAGCACCACCGTGACCTTTCTTTTGACCGCACCTGCGACCGGCGCAACTCACGCCAGATGCGCTGCAGTTGGCCAATGATACCGAATCGTGACCCCTCCAGAGCTTCGCATCGGATGACGACGCGCGTACCCTCCCCACTTGGACAACCTGCATCCGGCAGCACGGCCGGCCCGCTGATCATCGGCATTGCCGGAGGCACCGGATCGGGGAAGTCCACGGTTGCGAGACGCGTAGCCGATTCGCTGGCGCCGAGTACCTCGGTCGCCTTCCTGGATATGGATGCCTACTACCGCGACTTCACGCACCTCACCCTGACGGAGCGGCGACACGTCAACTGGGATCATCCGGACGCCATTGATGCCGAGCTGCTGGTTGAGCAGCTGGACGCACTGGCAGACGGACAGGCGGTGGAGAAGCCGATATACGACTACGTCACCCACTCGCGATCCAGCGAGAGGGTGCGCATCGATCCGGCGGATGTTGTCGTGGTGGACGGAATCCTGCTGTTTGTTGACGAGAGCATTCGAAAACGATGCGAAGTGAAGGTTTTCGTGGACGCAGACGCGGACGTACGTTTGATCCGGCGCCTGCGGCGCGACATGACGGTACGGGGCCGACCCCTGGAGGAGATCCTGGATCAATACCTGACCACAGTTCGTCCGATGCACCTTCAGTTCGTGGAGCCAAGCAAACGCTACGCGGACGTGATAATTCCGGGCGGCGGCCACAGTCCGGTGGCTATCGACATGATCGTCGCTCAGATTCAGCGACGCCTCTATCTGCAACGCTCATGACTGCGCCCGCCGTGAGTGACCGAATTCTCGTGGTTGATGATGAACCCGAGATCGTTGCTCTCGTGGTTTACCATCTGGCGCGCGCCGGATATCGCGTTTCCAGCGCGTCTTCAGGCACCGATGCCCTCGAGCTCGCGAGGCGGGAGCGACCGGCGCTCATCGTGCTCGATCTCATGCTACCGGGTCTCTCCGGCTACGAGGTACTCGAGGCGCTGCACAACGATCCTGCAACGGCCGACATCGCGGTACTGATGCTCACTGCGCGACGCGAGGAAGGTGATCGCGTTCGGGGCCTTACACTTGGTGCAGACGACTACCTCACGAAGCCGTTCAGCCCGCAGGAACTGGTACTTCGCGTGCAAGCCATCATTCGTCGTGTGAGTTCGCGTGGCGCGCAGGAGTCCGATACGCTTGCCATCGGGCCGCTCAGCATCGACCGGTCTGCGCATCGGGTATCGGTAGACGGTGCGGAAGTTGATCTCACACCAACCGAGTATCGTCTTCTGCTCACCCTCGCCGAGCGGCGCGGGCGTGTGCAGGACCGCGGTCACTTGCTGGAAACCGTGTGGGAGGCAGCGCCAGACATCCAGACCAGAACGGTGGACATGCATATCCAGCGGCTTCGTTCCAAACTCGGCGTGGCGGGTGAGCTCATAGAAACGGTTCGCGGTTTCGGATATCGCCTGACGGCGCCACAGGCGCTGCGCGCCTGAGGGGTCTGCAGCGCCGCAGGGCGGCATGAAACTCACTCGAAGGCTGCTGCTTTCGGCAGCTGTCATTGTGGCGTTGCTGGTGGCGCTGGTCGTTCTGGTAGCGCTGAGGCGGGCCGGTAATACGGCGCGCAGTGAGGAGGCTCGGCATGCAGCCACGATTGCTCGCGTAGTGGCTGCAGAATGGACGGCGGGTGCCGACCCGGGCGAACTGGCACGCCGCGTGGCTGCGGAAACCGGAATGGCAATCACCCTCCTCGACCGGGAGGGAGTGCTGGTGGCAGATGGCACGCGCGGCAGCAACGAGATGTCCGCCGTTCCAACCATTTTCCCTGCACTGCCAGAAATTGTGGAAGCCCGCGAGCGTGGCGAGGGCGTTGACTGGCAATCGACAGGTACCTCCACCGCGCTCCGCGTGGCAGTGCGACTGCCTGCCGGTTACGTGCGTGTGGTTACCAGCGCAGAAACACTGGAGAACGCGATGGAGCGCGCCCGACGCGATGTTTACATGTCGGGGCTGGCCGTTCTGGTGCTGGCGATACTCCTCAGCTGGTGGATAGGTGTTCTCGCGCGAAAGCCCCTTTATGAACTTCGCGACGTCACGCGTGCACTCGCGTCCGGTGACCTCGGCAGGCGTCCGGCCCTGGTGGCGCCAGGCGCAGTAGGAGACCTCGGAAGCTCCATTTATCGCCTCGCGGAGCAGATGACTGGCCGCCTCGATGCGCTCAAGGCAGAAGAAGCCCTGCTTCGGGCAACCATGGAGTCGCTTAACGAGGGGATCATCGCGCTCGACGAGCGCGGCCAGGTGGTGCGCATCAATGCCACGGCGCGTCGCCTGCTGGGATCCACTGATCCAACTCCCTTTCCAAGCGAACGCCTTCCGCGCGACAGGGCGCTTCGTGAGGCGCTGGCCGCAGCGCTGGCCGGCACCTCCACAGACGGCCTTCAGGTATCCGTACTCGGCTACACGCTCACCATTACTGCGCGCCCGCTTGCCGGCGGCGGGGCTGTGCTTGCCGCATATGACCTCACCCGCCTGCGCCAGCTGGAAACCGTTCGTCGCGACTTCGTTGCCAACGTTTCCCACGAGCTGAAAACGCCCCTCACAATCGTCAGCGGCTTTGCCGAGACGCTCAGGGAGGAAAATGTCCCTGACCAGGTGCGCCGGGAGTTCGCGTCTTCAATAAGCAGGAATGCCCTGCGCATGCAGCGCATTGTAGACGACCTGCTGGACCTCTCGCGAATCGAGTCCGGAGGCTGGGTTCCGCGCCCGGTTCGCACGTCGGTGGCCGCCGCTGCTGCTGAAGCATTCACGAACGTTTCAGCGACCGCTGAGGAAAGCGGCACGTCGCTCGAGACGGACATTGGTACGGACGCCGCCACGGTGATGGCGGATCCCACTGCGCTTCGCCAGCTACTGTCGAATCTCGTTGAAAACGCAGTGCGCTACACTCCTTCTGGCAAGGTGACGGTGTTCACCAGGCGTGAAGGCAACGGCGTGAACTTAGGAGTACGCGACAGCGGCAGTGGCATACCGTACGAGCATCTGCCAAGGATATTCGAGCGCTTCTACCGTGCAGACGCCGGCAGGTCCCGAGAGGCGGGCGGAACCGGACTGGGGCTTGCGATCGTAAGGCACCTGGTGGAGGCACACGGAGGGCGGGTGTGGGCCGAGAGCACGCCAGGCAGGGGAACTACCATTACGGCGCACTTTCCGGACCTGGACGCCACGCTGCCACCCCCGGCCGCTCCCACCTCCAGCGCGAGCGTTTCCGCCTAGTGGGCTGTAAACGATATTCGTGTAGTATCGCGAGTGCGAATACGCGTCGTTCGCCAAGGCGCGCCGACGCAGGAATAGCAGCGCTATTTCAAGGCGCCCTCAAGTGCAACTGCCTCCCAGCTGCTTCTTCACCGGTGCCGGCCACTACGCACTGAAGGTTGAAAACGACGGTCTCACGCGGAGGCGCGGAGGCCGCGGAGAACTGCAGAGCGATTGGAGTTTCATGCGCCAGGCTTCTCTCCGCGGCCTCCGCGCCTCCGCGTGAGGCTTTTTTTACCGGCTCCGCTTGCAGACGAAGCTCCGCTTCGCCCCAGCCGAGCCTGGCCCCGAGCGCCGACTCCGGAATTGCAGGGTCATTTCAAGGAGGCGCAACACCGGCGAAGGGCACGGAGGCGCGCTCGAATGCTCCACGAATATCGTCTACAGCCCACTAGGATCCACGCCCTCGAGCAGGTGCGGAAGGACCGGTAGAGCAAGCTCAAGCCGGCCAGGCGGGCCGTGCGTCGTGACATGTCCGTTGCAATTCCGTGGGAATTCCGAGACGCAGTCGAAGCATTCTCCAAGTGCGGATGCGGCAGCCGTGAAGTATCAGCTGCTCCGCCTGTACCCCACACTTGAGAAAACAATGACGCGACTCCAATGCCTTCCTGGCACACTCCTTACCCTGGCGCTCTCGCTTGCACTGGCGGCGTCCACCGCGGTTGCCCAGGGCGCCTCCGGTAGGGTTGCCGGGCGCATAGTGGAAGCGAATTCCGGAACCGGCATAACGGGTGCGCAGATAATCGTTGCAGGAACAACCATCGGAACCCAGTCGGGAATCGATGGCCGATACATCATCACCGGTGTGCCGTCAGGCAACGTTGATCTGAGCATCAGGCGCATCGGCTTTCAGCCCAAGACCATCACCGGCATCATGGTTCCTGACGGCGACGGAGTGGAGCTGAATGTCACACTGGCCGCCGCAACCATCCAGCTGGACGCTGTCACAGTGAGCGCCGAAGCAGAGCGAGGATCGGTTGCCGCTGCACTCGATGAGCAGCGCAACTCCACCAACATCATTACATCCATCACGGCGGAGCAGATTTCGCGAAGCCCTGACAGCGACGCCGCGGCCGCGGTACAGCGAGTGAGCGGCGTGAGCGTGCAGGACGGCAAGTACGTTACCGTTCGCGGGCTCTCGGAGC
>DATGOL010000076.1:0-4551 GCA_035306065.1 Gemmatimonadales bacterium
GTTCAGCGCTCCGGAAGAGGGCGGAACGACACCCGTCTCCAGCATGCCCGACAGATTCGACATCCCGGCAAGCAGTCCCGGACTCGTCTCCGCAAGAATGCGATCTGCCGCCACGTCAGGATTCCTTACCGGATACACTCCGTCGAATGACGGATCTATCCGCCTGATTCGATCGTCTAGCGGCGGGTGTGTGGCGAGGAGCGAAAACATGGAGCCCTTGAGCCCGCTCGCGAAGAACAGGTGACTGGCCTCCTGCGCGTGATGGTTCGTCACACGAGAGCCCGCAACACCGCCAATCTTCTTCAGTGCACCCGCAAGACCCTCCGGATTTCGCGTGAACTGTACGGCCGCTGCGTCCGCCAGATATTCGCGCTGCCTGGAAACCGCGCTCTGGATCAGGCGCCCGAAGAAGACTCCAAGATATCCCACCACCAGCAGCGCCACGCCAATGAGCGCAATCTGAGCTGCACCGTTGTCCTTGCTCGAACTACGCCTTCCTCCACCGCTGTGCAGCAGAAACCGACCTGCAATGGCAAGCAGAAGGATGCCGAACAGCAGGCCGATCAGGCGGATGTTCAACCGCATGTCACCGTTGAGTATGTGGCTGAATTCGTGCGCTATCACACCCTGCAGCTCGTCGCGAGTGAGGTTCGTGATAGTGCCGCGCGTTACGGCCACGGCAGCATCGTCCAGGGTGTAGCCCGCAGCGAATGCGTTGATGCCGCTCTCGCCATCCAGCACGAACACCGCCGGCACCGGCGTGCCTGACGCGATGGCCATCTCCTCCACCACGTTCATCAGCTGTCGTTCGGCAGGATCGGACGTGTCCGTTCGTACGCGACGGCCACCGAGCATCTCGGCAACACGAGGCCCGCCCTGCCTGAGCTGCATGGTACGCACACCACTGCCCGCGCCCACAACCAGTCCTACGACGGCAGCTACTCCCAGAAACAACTTCCAGTCTACGATCGCCGCACTGCCCGGACCAATTACAAAGTGCGCAACCGCATACACCGTAATGATGATGGCGAACACCGCGAGTGCAAACAGCACCATCAGCAGCTTGCTGCGCGAGCGCGCTGATTCCTGGGCTTCAAAAAAGTCCATCGCCATCGGTCGGTATTACCTGGAGAGTCGGCCGGGATGCGTCAGAACGAAACGCGCGGAGCGACTCGCTCGGCCTCGTCTTCGATCACGAGCAGCGGAGCATCCTGAAAGCCGAACGGACCGGCAATCATGTTCGACGGGAATGTTTCCCTTGCCGTGTTGTACGAAGTGACGGAGTCGTTGTAGGACTGGCGTGCGAAGGCAATGCGGTTCTCGGTGGACACGAGCTCTTCACTGAGCTGACGCATGTTGGCGTCTGCCTTCAGTTCCGGATATGCCTCGGAGAGTGCGAAGAAGCGCGTCATGGCGCCTGCCAGTCCGCGTTCGGCATTGATGAGGCCCTGCATCGCAGCGGCATCACTCGGATCGCCTGCAACCTTCTGCTCGGCACTCATGGCCGAGTTGCGGGCGGCGATCACGGCCTCGAGCGTCTCGCGTTCGTGGCTCATGTAGGCCTTGGCCGTTTCCACGAGGTTCGGGATGAGCTCGTAGCGGCGCTTGAGCTGAACGTCTATCTGGGCGAAGGCATTCTTGAACCGGTTGCGGAGCGAGACGAGCCGGTTGTACAGCGAAACAACGAAGAAGCCAATCGCCAGGACTACGACCAGCAGAATAATGAGTTCCATGATCCGGTACACCTCGTGCGAGGGGGTAAGGAGGAGGGCGCTAGCGGGAAATGTGGCTTGTGGCGGACCGGGCGGTAACCCCTCCCTGCAGTTGTGCGGCACCGGTACGTGAAGCTGAATTGCGTGCGGGAGAACCCAGCCGCGAGAGAGCCGATCGGAGACGTTTTCGCAGCTGCTGCAACTCGGCGATTCTGCTGTCCACCTCGCTGAGCTTGCGATCACAGTAGACGCGGACTCGCGAAGGAGTAAGGCGTCCGCCGTCGAGCACGTTGAGCATTCGCTCGATGTCACCGAGCGTGAATCCTGCGGACTTGGCTTCCCGTATGTGATTGAGACGCTCGAGCGCCAGCCTGGAGTAGCGTCGGTACCCGTTTGGATCGCGAGCTACATGCCGTGCGTCGAGCAGTCCGCGCTTCTCGTAGAAGCGAATGGTGTCGATGGGTAGCCCGCTTTGGGCAGACAGAACACTAATCCGCACGGTTCACTTAACCCTGGAGTATGGTCCAGAGTTTAGCGTACGAATGGAAGGGTGGCAATGGGAAAGCACAGCGTTGGTTCACACATGGCCGAGTGCGTCAGCTTGCAGGCTGGCGGACGCAGCCTGGTACGTGACGATCAGCACGCGCGGGACGTGCAAAGGATGCTCACTACAGCAGAGTGGCGGGTGCGCCTGGTAGCGGAAGCAGGTGGTGCGTCAGGCAGCGCGACATACTTCGATCGCCTTGTGTACAGGGTTCGTGAGCTCTGGCAGAGACCGTCATTCCGACATGTCACCTTGCCGGCAACCGCCGGAGCGATCCTGATCGGGCTCTTCTTCTCGGGGAACAGTGCACTCGCGTCCATCGTTGTTCCCGAGTTGAATCGCGAGCTGGGCCTGCTGGAGCACTTTCAACTGCTGCCGATCGCTGCTGTAGCGGTTCTGGCATTTCAAGCCAGACGGAACGAGGCACACCGCCTCTGGCGTGCGGCGTTTATGGTCGCGACTGCTGGCGCTGCGTTCGTGTTCCTCGAGGAGATCAACTACGGACAACACTACCTGGCACTGATAATTGGCCGCGGTAGTGAGGCCGAACTGGGGCCGATGAGCGTGCACAACCTGTCGGATACCACGGATATCATGAAGCTTTCCGGCGACGCTGGCATGGCACTGATCCTGGTGCTGGTGCCCGTTGCTTCGCGATTTCTGGAGCGTCCGTTGCTGGGTATGTATACGCCGTCTGCATGGTACGTGGCATCCATGCTGATCATGCTTGCTGCAGGGCAGCTTTCGCAGGAGCTGTCAGCGGCAGGCATGGGGCCGGGCTGGCTGCGCTACAATGTGTCGGAGTTCCGCGAGCTGTTCATCTACTACATCGGTGCGCTGTATGCACGAGACGTTGCCCGTGCGCGTGCGGCAGTAGCGACACGAGCGCTCGGTGGTTCGAGCGACGATGGAGCTGAGTCGCGACTGAGGAAAGCTGCGTAGCCTGGCAGTGCCTGGCGCCGGCGCGCGTGTTCGTTGCGCACCGCCGGCTCCAGGCGCGCCGTGGAGGTCATTCCGGCTTCGCCTCAGCTGCTCGCCAGGCGCTGGGGATCCACGTGGACGTGGCGCGGATTCGGTCGATACTCGCGTCCCACCTTGGATTCGGGCTTCCCATCAACCATCACGATGTCAGCCGTGTAATCCGTGCTGGTGAGCAGGTCATCCAGTTCGGGGCCTCGGTTGTGCCCCAGCAGGCTGGAGCCGATTCCGTAGGCCACCACCGGTGCTCCGGCCTCCTCGAACTCGCTGATCCGGCGAGGAGTAAAGCCGCCGCTGGCAACGATGCCAATTTCCGGGAAACCGGCGTCGTCCAGTGCAGCGCGCAGCAGCCTGACGAGAGGAAGCGACACACCCGCCAGCTTCACACCGGGATACTCCGCTTCCCTCCCCTGCAGCGACATATCCACCAGCTGACCACTCGTGTCCACCCGCACACTGTGCAGGCTTCCCGTACCGAACTCAGCGCGCATTTCACGGGCCACCGCCAGCGACGTCTCGATCACGTTGTTGTCGTAGTCCACAACAGCCGATACCGCATTTACCTCGGGCTCCTGCGTGCGCAGGTACTTCGCGAATGCGAGGGTTGCCGCCACGGTGTCGCCACCGAACGCGGAGATCATGGCATGAGGCATGGTGCCGGCACCGCGCTCGCCCCACCATGCGCCGTTCGCATCGGAGCTAACGGCAGCCGCGCCACCAACGATTGCCGCGTATCCGTCCGCCACCTGACGACGCCAGTCCGCATGGCGCGCAGCCATGAAAATCACGTCCTTCCCATTCGCCGCGGTGATGGCCCGGCGCACGTTGCTCGCTATGAGCGTACGGTCGGCGAGGACGCCGAGGTACGTTGTCTCGAGGTGAGCGAAGGCGAGATACGGCCCTTTGATATGCATCACAGGTTCCCACGGCTGAACGGAATCGCCGTCCAGAAGCGTGGAGATCTCCAGGTCGGCAATCGTGTACTCGCGCGGTCGAGATGCCAACTGTGTCTGGAGCATTCGCAGCGCTTCGTACACTCCGGCAACCACCCCATGTTCACGGGTGAAAACCTGCATTGTGACCGTTGGATTCAGCCCGGCCAGTTCAACCGTTCGCGCGGTTCGCACGAAGTAACGGTCCGAAAGCCAGCCGTCCGCCATGCGAGGATCGAACTGGAATAGCCCAGCGGGCAGCCGATCGAGCGTTGCGTAGAGCGCGCGCTCACGCGACTCAGCGTCTGCTGGTGGCGATGGAAATTGGACAGGCCGGGTGACTGAATTCATCTTGAACGAAGAGGCGGGCGACAGTTGCGACTGC
>DATGOL010000077.1:0-19328 GCA_035306065.1 Gemmatimonadales bacterium
GCGACCAGCGCGTGGTAGCGGTACGCCTTGCCCTCCTCCTCGTGGCCGGCGTAGCCCTTGTCCTCCAGCGTGCGGAGCACCGTGAGCACAGTGGTATACGCCAGGCTCGCCGGCAGCTCGGCTCGAACCTCGGCCACGGTGCATGGTCCGCGCTGCCAGAGCACGCTCATTACGTCGAGCTCGCGGTCGGTGAATGTGACGTTCAAGGTAGCTCCTACTAGAGTTATAGTTAACCTGGCATCCGATGCGTCAATTGTCAACTAGTTTTTTAGTTGCAGACCTCGGTTCCGACAGCTTTCGGGGCGTCCTGCACGTTCCCGGCTCCCGCATCCTGCCTCCTGGGCTTGCATTCTGCGCACCGGATACGGTGCGCATCCGCCGCCACGGGCGCGCGCCCTGCTACTGCTGCCCGGTGGACGCGCAACTCCGCCGTCCACTGCAAGGCTCGAGTGAGGTGTGCGTATGCGTCGAACACAACTGGCCGCCGTTGCGGCCATGCTGGCTTGTCTGCCGCTGTCTGCACAGGCGCAGGCCGGCACGGGGCTTCGGATAGGCATTGCGGCCGGTGCCAACCTTCCGAATGAGGACTTTGCTGACGGCGCGAAAACCGGAATGGTTTTCCAGGGCTGGGCGGGGCTGAACCTGGGCACCCTGGGCGTTCGCGGCGAGATCCACTACAGCCGAAGCGACCTGGACGCACCGATCATTCGCCGAGTGGGCAACTCGGCACTGCCAGACGACGGCATCGGTGAAACTTCGGGCAACGTAGACATACTCGGCCTAACGATCAACGGCGTCTTCAACTTCCCCACCCCAGTCATACGCCCCTACCTCATTGCCGGTGGAGGCTGGTACTCGCGCGACGTCGAGCAGAACGTACAGGGCGACCTCGAAGAATTCCGCAACCTCAGCCGCACCGACAGCGACTTCGGATGGAACGCCGGCGCCGGCGTCGCCATCCCGCTCGGACGCATCAGCGCATACCTGGAAGCACGGTACCATTCGGTGAATACGGGCAACCGCAAGACGGAGTTCGTGCCGGTGGTACTGGGCGTGGTCTTTTAAGGCCTGGATAGTGAAAACGGGAACGGCCGGCCCAAGGGGCCGGCCGTTCCGTCCTTTTGGCAGGTGTTAGGTGTTAGGCCTGTAATGCGACCCACCGCTGGCCTTGTCCGCGTCAATACCCGCGCGACCGAGAGGCCGCTTCGCGGCCTCCCCTAACACCTAACCCCTACTTCACCAATGCATTGAACACCATCTTGAACGTCCCCGCCGGCTGCGCACGGAACAACACCTCCGGCCCGTACAGCACCAGCTTGCCCTGCCCCACATCCGCTTCCGCCACTGCTACACCGTTCTGCAGGTAGCCCTGGCCCCACGCCCAGCCGCTGCGCAGCGGGGTGTCGGTGTCGAACCAGGCAATCGGCCGCACACCGCGCGCACGCGCATCAGGCGTAAGGCGGAAGGTGGGGCTGTTGTCGAACATCACGATCGCATGCGAACCCATTCCCGCCGCAAGCGTGGCGGTGCTGTCCACGGCAACCTCCAGCAGCGAGCCGGGAATGTAGTACTGCGCACGCGTCAGCGGCGTGACCTCGCCGTCAGGCTTGCGCTCAACGAGATGGTTCTCGATAGGCAGGCCAAGGTGCTGGGCCAGGGACGTTGAGCTCCCGATCGTGAGCACCGTGCCACCTTGCTCCATGAACCGCTTCAGCTGCGGAACGGTACGCTCCGCCGTGATGCTCCCCAGCCATGAACGGAACTCGGCCGGAATCGACGAGGCATCCGGACCACGCCCCCCAAAGCCACCGCCGCCACCGCCGCCGCCCGTGCGCACGGCCGGTATCATACCGTCCACGAACACCAGCACGTCGAACTTCGAGTTCAGGTTGCCCGCATCGAGCTCCTGCGGGAACACCAGCTTGAACGGCATGTCGTGCTGCTCGAACAGCCAGCGCGTCCAGCCGGACGGCATGGAGCCGCCGTAACGATCGACCAGGCCAACGCGCGGCAGCGTTACGCGAGTCGAGCCCGCCGGGCGCGACTGCGCTACGCCAACACGAACACCCAGCTCCGTTCCGGCCTGCTGCACGATCGTGCGCGACTGCGCATGCGACGGCACGAAGAACGATCCAGCCGGGAAGCTCTGACCACCGGCCTGCAGTGCGCTCGCGGTGCGATGCACCTCACGACCGGCACCAAGCAGACGGTACACCGCAGTGAAGGCATCATTCTGCGACGGATCGAGCAGGTAGCCCCCATTTGATGGAGCCTGCGCAACTGTCACCGGCGCAACTTCCGCCATGCCCGTGAGCTTGCGGAAAGGTCCTTCAACTCCCTCCAGCGAGCGATCGAACTGCACGCCCATCTGGTATGCCAGCGTCCACCCGGCGTTGTCGTAAGGCGGGCTCGGCGGACCACCGGGGTACGGGAAGTCGTTGGGATGATCCTGCGGCTCGAACATGTCCAGCACGTGCGGACGGAACGCCTGCGCCGTCTGCACTACGAAGCTTCCGGCCGGATAGGTCTTTCCGTTCGCGGAGAACTGTGACGTAGCCTGATGAATGTCGATTCCGTTCTTCTGCAGGGCGTGAATGAACTTCACTACCGTGGGGAAGTCCTTCTGGTTCGCTGGCAGGATGTACGCGCGCGGATCCCTCTTCTCGGGATCCTTGAGCATCGTCATCATCTTGTCCGCGTCGTAGGACATGCGGGAGAA
Source organism: Gemmatimonadales bacterium (assembly GCA_035306065.1). Lineage (GTDB taxonomy): Bacteria > Gemmatimonadota > Gemmatimonadetes > Gemmatimonadales > Gemmatimonadaceae > JBBQHX01. Next base: position 2,720 of record DATGOL010000077.1, read on the forward strand.
ACCAGCCAGGAAGGCCATGTCGCCGGCGCCCTGGTTGTTGTTTCCGCTCTCACGCTCTGCTCGTGCGGCAGCCTCCACCGCGGCAATGCGCTTCGGCCAGATCGTCCACGAATCCGTCTGCCCTGCCGCGATCGCATCGCGACCCATCTTGTAGATGTTGTACAGGAACTGCTCACGGTGACGCGACACCACGTCCAGCACTGCGCGATTCGCCGTGACCGAATAGTCAACCGACTGGCGGAAGTGCCACGGCTGCGGCTCGATCGGGTACGGAAGGTCGGCGCTCGCTATCTGCCTGTTGGGCAGGAACGGAATGCTCATCGGCGTAGGGTTGCCGATCGTCTCCGTGAGCAGGCCGATCATGTTGTGGAAGTACACCGTGGTGCGTAGTCCCCCATTCCACCACGTGGAATAGCCTGCGCCGCTTCGCATGGTGACACCCGGCTTCTCCTCCGTGACGAACCGGTTGTGCATGGCTGCACCAACCAGGTCCAGCTGCGTGCGGATGAGCGGGTGGTAGTTGTAGTTGGCCGGATCGCGGAAGGGCGGCGCGAACATCACGGTACCCGCCGGACCCGTCTGGTGGTGATTGTACATCACCTGCGGATTCCACTCGTTGTACAGCACCCGGTTCATGTTCTCCGACTCGGCCTGCGATGCGAGGTAGAAATCGCGGTTGTTGTCGTGGCCGATGTACTTCTGGTACAGTCGCGGAATGCCGCCCGAGCTGCGCTCCTGCGGATTCGGGTTGCGCATGTACCAGTCCGAGACCAGTTCCATGCCGTCCGGGTTCGCATGGACCATCAGGATCACGAGGTCATCCAGGAAGCGCATCGTCTCGGCATCGCTGCCGCTTACGAGTTGCCAGTTGGTTTCCAGCAACTGCTGGGCGCCGAGTACCTCGGTGGCGTGCAGTCCGCCGTCGATCCATACAACACCCTTGCCCTCGCTGGCGAGCTGGGCGGCCTGTTCGTCAGTCAGCCCTTCAGCGCGTGCAAGCCGGGTGCTGATTTCGCGCAGCCTGTCCAGATTCCTGTGGTTTTGGGGTGAAGTGACGATCGCCATAAGCTGCGGTCGTCCCTCTTCGGTGAGTCCGATGGTGTCGAGCACCATGCGATCGGACTGCCTGGCGAGAAGCTGCCAGTACTCCACGAACTTCGTGTAGTCGGGCAGAACGTAGTCGGCGCCAATCTCGTGGCCGAAGAACTCCTGCGGGCTCGTGAGGTTCTGCTGAGCGCCGGCCGGAGTTACGGTGGCGAAGGCGACTGCCAGGCCTGCGCCAGCCGAAAGCAGCAGGCGGCGGCTGGAGGCGACCACGGATGAGCGCGCTACCGGAACGCGTGACCGGTGCGAGATGAGCATGCTCGGGTCCTCTACGGGGGAAACGGCGGTCCCGCACGGGTGGTGCGGGAGATCGAATGGGGGACGATGCCACCATGCCGGCCGCGCCGGAAGGGTGCGGTCGGTGAGAACACGGTCCAACGTTAGCTACGCGGTGGCGATGGGGCGCGTTGATGCGCTCAGGGCTGTTCGGGGTTCAGCCGCCTCTCCGCACCCGGGGGGGAAAGCGCCGCTTCCCCGAACCCGCGATCGCTATGCCGCTGCCCACGCTCCGGCACGGGCCACGATCCCCGCACGCGCAAGCGGCTCTTCCGATCCGATCTCCAGCTTCCCGCTGGCCAGCACCGACTCCGCCGCATCCACGGCCCGCGCGCACAGTCGCGTGGTGCGATCCCGCCTCAGGATGCCTATGGTCTCGTCCACCTGAAGCCCGCGGCGAAACGGACGGTCGGCCGTGAGTGCGGCGATCGTGTCCGCCACCACGAGCACGCGAGCCGCAGCCGGCAGACGATCGCCGGGGATGCGCCACGGGTATCCGCTGCCGTCCAGCTTCTCGTGATGCAGCGCGGCAAGGCGCGCGACGTCGTGGAACACGCCTACCCCCGACAGTATCTCCCACGTGTGCAGTGGATGCCGCTCCATCTCCTGCCTCTCCTCGGGCGCAAGACCACCGGACTTGTCGAGGATGCGGTTGGACACCGCCAGCTTGCCTATATCGTGCAGCAGACCCGCGCGACGCAGCTGCTTCCTCACAGTCTCATCCAGGCCGTACTCCTCACCGATCACGTCTGCATATGACGCCACCAGCACGGAGTGGCGCGCGGTGAACGGGGACTTCGCGTCCACGATGTCAGCGAATGTGCGCGCAACGAGGTCTATGGTTACCTCGTCCATCGGCCGCTGCAGTGCCGGTGGCTGAAGCATCGCAAGGCGATTCGCAGCGTCCGACAATCCAACGCTCCGCCACCAGCCACGGTGTTCGCTCCACGAGAGCACCAGCTCTGCGAGCCCGGGGTCAAACGCTTTTCCCTTCCGCGAACGCACCATGCGGATGGTCCTGTCTGCGCCGTGCCAGGCGTTATGCAGGTCCATGGCTCGCGCAAGCGTGGCTATGCGCCCGAGAAGCGGGATATCGTTACCGGCGATGCCATTCGGAAACCCATTGCCGTCCCAGCGTTCGTCGAGCGCCTGTACAGCCTCTGCGGACGCAGACGGAAGGCCGAGTCCCGCAACCATTTCCGCTCCATACTCGGCACGTGCACGCGCGATCTGCCGCACGAACTCCTCGTTACGCGTTATGCGAAGGGTGCGGCGAAGCCTTGCCACTGGCGACGCGTCAGGCGCCATGGTGCGCAATGTCGCAACTCCGAACGCGAACCGCTCCGCATGCTCCACGAAGCGTATGCGCGACTTCACCTCTCGATCGTCGCGCGCGAAGACCTCGGACAACTGGGCCGACACGCTCGAACCGCCGCAATCCTTGAGCAGGAGTGCGTAGAGCAGCGCATCTCGGTCATCGTTCCCGATGCCCGCCTCGGCACCCAGCCGCATGCCGATAAGCGTGCTGCGAACCGTGTGGCCCAACGGGTGGCCCTCTGCCAGGTCAAAGGCGTGCGCGAGCGCAGCAAGAGTATCGGCGAGCCCCGGATTGTTCGCCGCGCCTGGCGAAGCATTCGAGGCAGGCGACTGCTCGAGCCGCGAAGAACCGCTGTGCTCCACGGCGATGGTGCCGATCGGAGTAGCGCGGTGTACCGGCGATGAATAGGGGCCGTGCGGTCTGGCCATGGCGCTGCTTGCTGCGTGTGAGGTCAGCGGTGCTGCCGATAGCGCGGCGAACACCCGTACGCTTGACGCTCGGGGCAGTCTGCGGGCAACCTCAACCCTCACCTGGATGACGACAATTCCGGGCCGCTGCGCCACCTGACGAGTCACACGACGTCGAGGGAATCCTTCGGTACTCCCCACGCACTGTCGCCTGGCTCTCAACCCTGTCAGGCAGCCGTCTCGTTGCGCGGGCGTGATCCGCTTCGGACAGTGCCGCCCTCCTCCCCCACTTGAAGCCCCGCTTAGCTTCCCCGCATGACCACCGCCGCCCGCGTCCAGGCCCGTGGCGGCAGCATGGTGCTCGCCGCTCTCGCCCTCGCGCACCTCGTTAACGACAGCTTCACCGCCCTCCTCACGCCGCTCCTGCCGTCGCTCCAGGCCAGCTTCGGCGTGTCCATCGCACAGACCACCGCGCTCGTCGCCGTTTCATCGTTCGTCAGCTCCATGCTGCAGCCGCTGTTCGGAGCATGGGGCGACGGCAGCGCCAGACGCTCGCTCGCCGCCATCGGACCGCTCGTCTGCGCGCTTGGCATGGTATGGCTCGGCTTCGCTCCGGCATTCAGCATCGTGGTACTGCTGGTCGCAATCTCCGGTGTGGGCAGCGCCGTTTTCCATCCCGCTGCCATCGCACTCGTCCACGCAGAATCAAAACCCGCCCAGCGCGGCCTGTTCGCCGCACTCTTCTCCTCCGCCGGAACCGCTGGACTCGCGGTAGGACCAGTGACCGCCACCCTGCTCGGCCTGCGCGGGCTGCCTTTCCTCATTCCGGTTGCCGTACTCACTTCTGCCATCGTCTGGACCGCTACCAGAGATAACGGTCGCGCCGTACCCGTCGTCAAGCGCACCTGGCGGCAGTACGCCAAGGTGTTCCACGGCCCCATGCGCACCCTGTGGGCCATGGGCGTTCTCCGCTCCGTCTCCACCATCGCATGGCAAACCATGGTGGGATTCACCCTCGTTGCGCGCGGGCAGGGCGTGCACCTCGGGCCCGCACTCGCCACCTTCAGCATCGCATCCGCACTCGGTGGAATTCTGGGCGGGCGCATCTCCGACCGCGTCGGACGCATACCGGTTCTGCGCTCCAGCATCATTGCCACCATTCCGGTATTCGTCGCGCTGGTGTACAGCACGCCATCAAACTGGTGGTTCTACCCTCTGGCTGCTCTGGCGGGCGTGATGGTGAATGCAAACATTCCGGTGTCAGTGGTTACCGCTCAGGAGTACGCACCCGATAACGTTGCCACCGCCAGCGCACTGATGATGGGCTTCACCTGGGGAACGGCCGGCGTGCTCATGCTCGTTGTGGGTATAATTGCCGACTACACGAGCCCGCAGACCGCCATGGTGGTGTCCATTTCAATGCTGCTCCCTGCCCTCTGGCTAACCATGCGCCTGCCGGAACCATCGAGCATCACCTCTCACCCCTGACTCCTGAATACCTGGCACCTGCCATCCATGGACCTCAACTCAGACCTCGCCGAGGGCGGTGAGCACGACCGAGAACTTCTTGCGATAGTCACCTCGGCCAACGTGGCGTGCGGCTTCCATGCAGGGAGCCCCGAGCTTATGCGCACCATCGTTCGTGAGGCGCGCGCCAGGGGTGTAGCAATCGGCGCGCATCCGGGGTACCATGACAGGGAAGGATTCGGTCGACGGGAGCTGGGTCATTCGCCTGAACGGATCGAGCGCGACACGACCAGTCAGCTTAAAACGCTTGAGGCCATCTGTGCGGAGGAGGGAGCGGTGGTGGAATACGTGAAGCCGCATGGCGCGCTTTACAACAGATGTGTGCAGGACGCAGTTGCAGCCCGCGCGGTGATCAGCGCCGTTCGCAAAGTGCTGCCCAACGCCGCCATTCTTGCACTCGCGGACAGCCGGCTGCTACACGACGCGCGGAGGGCGGGCATGCAGGCATTCTCAGAGGCATTTGCCGACCGTGGGTATTCCGCCAGCGGCGAGCTTCTGCCACGCAGCGCGCCGGGCGCGTTGATAAGCGACCCCGTAGAGGCTGCCGCACGGGCTCTGGACATCGCCCTGAGCCACCGGCTGCAGGCAGCGGACGGCAGCACGGTCAACGTGGATGCGCACTCCATCTGCGTTCACGGCGACACACCCGGTGCCCTGGAGATCGCATCGCGCATCCGCAGCGTACTGGCGAATGCCGGATTGACACCGGCACCGTTCGTTCAGGCCCGAGGGTGACGTCTCCGGTGCAGGTACCCGCCGAGCCACAGGTGATGGCGCTGGGCGACGAGGCGGTGCTCGTGAGGCTGGGAACGTCCGTGGACAGTACCACCTTCTCACGCGTGCGCGACCTCGTACATACTCTCGAAACCGCTTCACTCCCCGGCGTGCTCGAGATCGTACCCGCCTACGCTTCTGTTGCGCTCTACATGAGTGACGCCAGCACCCGGCAGGCCGTGATGGACGCAGCCCGATTTCTCGCAGGTGCTCCGTCAGAGGCAGCCACTGCAGACGCAACCTCGGTTACCACCCACGTGATCCCCGTGCGCTACGACGGTGCCGATCTGGAAAGCGTCGCCGAAGCCTGCGACCTGACGGTGAGCGAGGTGGTGCGCCGTCACTCCAGCCGTACCTACGACGCATTCGCACTCGGATTCGTTCCCGGCTTTGCCTATCTCGGCGTGCTTGACGAATCCCTCCGCCTGCCTAGGCGGCCGCAACCGCGTACGCGCGTTCCCGCGGGTTCGGTTGCCATTGCCGGTGCACAGACTGCCATCTACCCGTTCGAGACTCCGGGTGGGTGGCACCTGATCGGGAGAACGGCGGTCTCGCTCTTCGATGCCTCACGAGCCAGACCCGCGCTCATCGCCGCCGGTGACAGGGTTCGATTCATGTCAATCGACGGTGCATGATTCCGTCGTCTCATACCGGCTCCATGCATAACGCCACCGGTAGCCGCACCGGTTCCACCCGACCTCTCGGATCGAGTGCAGCAGGGGCACTGGAGGTGGTGAGCGCACCACCTCTCCTCACCATCCAGGACGACGGCCGCCCCACCGGGCGCTCCATGGGCATTCCGAGATCGGGCGCAATGGATCCGGTTGCGCTGCATGCCACCAACGCGCTCGTTGGGAATCCGTCCGGCACGGCCGCGCTGGAGTGGGCAGGTGGCGGAGGCAGGCTGCGCGTGAGACGCCCGATGCTCATTGCCATCGGAGGCGCTCACGCAGAGATGACACTCGGTGGCAACCCGGCCCCGTGGGGCGTGATGCTGCGCGCACGGCCCGGCGACCTCCTCGACATTTCCGCACCCACCTGGGGACGCTGGCTGTACATCGCAATCAGTGGCGGCATCGCCGTTCCCGAAGTGCTCGGTGCCCGCGCAACCTACCTGCCTGCTCGTCTGGGTGGATTCGAAGGTCGTACCCTCGTACGTGGCGACCTGCTCCCAGCCGGTTTGACGAACACGCAGCTACCGGATACTCGATCAGCGTTCGATCTCCGCGAAGCCATGACGGATGTACTCGCCAGGCAGCACGTGCATGTGATGGAGGCGCCCGCCACATCTTCGCTGCCGTCGGAATGCTGGACTCAACTGGTGGCGAGGCCGCTCACGGTGCTTCCTGAAAGCGATCGCATGGGTACTCGCCTGTCCATGCTCAGCGACTCGAACAGGGCCGCGGCTCCGGCGCCTGACGATTCGGCTCGGCCATCGGAGCCGGCGTGCATCGGGCTGGTGCAGCTCACCTCGAACGGCCAGCCGCTCGTTATCATGCCGGACGGCCCAACGCTGGGAGGCTATCCTGCCGTTGCCTGCCTTCGCGCCGGAGACGTTCCAGTGCTCGCGCAACGCACGCCCGGCGAGCGGGTGAGGTTCATCGCGCGATAGGGAGCGTCAGTACGCTTCCACCATGCTGCCCACGCGGCGAAACTCGCGCACAGTCAACCGCTGCCCTGCCCTCACGCGATCGCTGGCGAGCCCGTTGCGTTCCATCAGCTCCTCGGGGCTGAGGCCGTATCTGGCAGCAATCCCGATCACCGTTTCGCCCGCACGAACCACGTGCATCATCGGTGGTGGTGGCGGGAGTGCAGACAGGCTGTCCTGCAGGAACAGCTCTCGCGCCGCACGAGCAGCAGCCATGTCGCGAGCCCGCGTGGCGATGGCCACTACGGCAAGCGCGCGATCGTGTGCGGCGGCTGCCACGCTGAACCGGGCGGTGGTCTCACCATGCCTGATCGTCAGGCGCTCCCATCCGCCGGGCAGCGATGGCGGCTCGCTGACTTCCAGCAACGTGTCCAGCGGCACTGCAATTCGTTCGATCAGCGGCGGCCCATCCGAAGTACCAAGCAGCGAACGAGGCAGAACCCCCGCATATAGCAGCCGACGATCGGTGGCGACCAGCACGCCATGGGTCGCGCGAAAGTGGTCGCCCCAGTGACGGCGCACCACGCGCGTGCCCGCAAGCATCCGCTCGCCGGGAACCAGCATCCACTCAACCGAGCGCTCTGCCTCACGCCAGGCGGAAGCGGCGTCAGGCGATCTGGTAACAGAAGCTCCGAGCGCCGCCAGCAACACGAGAAGAGAAGCTATCGCTGGTGACGCGTGAAGCATGCGCTGCGTATTGGCGCCAGGGCGAATGCCGCGTCGACTGCCGCCGGCAGGCGCTGGAGCAGCCGGCCGCGACGCGCCCGCCGTCGCGTCAGGCGGCCCGGACAATGCGGCGCTTGCAGATAATACCGATTCGGCGTCGCCAGACATGCAGGTTGGGTGAGATAACGCCAGCAGGACGCACGCAAGCTACCAGTCAGGGCCGTCCTGCTTCAACCTCCTCCACCGGAATGCGCGCGGTGAACACGCTTCCCTTGCCGTTATCGCTTCCACTCTCCACCTCCAGCGCACCACCGAGCAGCGTTACGATCCGCCGCGCCACGCTGAGCCCAAGCCCTATACCCCCAACCCGCCTCGTGGTGGCGGGCTCCGCCTGCCAGAACGGTTCGAATATCTGGCCCTGCTGCGCTGCAGTCACACCCGAACCACTGTCGCGCACCTCGAACAGGAGCGTGTTCAGTGCGTAGTCCACCCGCAGCGATACCGCGCCACTTTCAGTGAACTTCACCGCATTGCTGAGCAGGTTGCCGAGCAGCCTGCTTACCTTCGCTGCGTCCATCCGGATCGCACGGGGCAGATCGCCGAACTCCACATGCAGGTCGAGTCCCTTGCGCTGCGCAATGCGCCGTGCAGGGATGAACACCTCGTTCACCACCTCGGGCACGCTCACGACACTTGGCACCACCACATCCCAGCCGGCCTCCATACCCACGAACGACAGGATGTCGTCTATCATCGCCACCATGTGCACGCCGCTGTTCTCGATGCCCGTAAGGTGCCTCGCCTGCGTTGCAGTCAGCCTGCCCGCGAATCCCTCGCGCAGCAGCGCGGCATAGCCCAGTATTGCGGTCAGAGGCGTACGAAGCTCGTGAGACATCACCGAGAGAAACTCGGACTTCGCCAGCTGAGCAAGTTGCGAACTGCGACGAAGACGCGCCCGCTCCACCGCAGCAGCAAGCCTGCCCGCAACGTCCGTTACAAGCTTCAGTTCGCGAGGTCCGTACTCAATGCCGCGCCTTACTGACACCAGTGTGATGGTGCCCTCGATCGCGCTGCGTGATGCAATCGGGACCGTGATCCACGAGTTGGACGGCACAGCTTCAATGCTCGCAGGCTCGGAAGGGTTCACCAGCGACTTCAACCTGTCCGGAGCCAGCGCTGACAGGCCTCCCGCAAAGCGAATGACGCTCACGCGAGACTTGCCTGTGTGCTCGTGCAACTCGATTGCGCAGTAGTCAGCGGTGTCCTGAACGATGCGCTCCGCAACCTTGCCCAACAGCACCCCTTCATCCGGCACCTCGGAAATGAGCTCACCGACGTCTACCAGCAGATTGAGATGTCGTTCGGCGCTCCCCAGGCTGGCATTCTCGTGATCGAGAGCTTCCAGCCGGGAGAGTTCCAGTGCAGGCGCTACACGACGCGCGTACTCACGAATCAGATTGGCGGCGTCCGTATGGAAGCCCCGCTCGGAGATGGCGGTGAGCATGGCGACCATGCGAGTGCGCACGAAAAGCGGAATCACATGGATGTGCCAGCGCGTTGCGCCATCATGATCGGCGCCTTCCGGCGGTGGCTCATCGGCCCGGGGCGCAACCCAGACAGCACCCGTGTACGCCAGCCCGGACTCGATCACCTGCGCAACTGCCTCACGCGTGATGTCGTCTGCCGCGCGCTCGCGAAGCCTGGGGCCAAGTGCACGGGCAACGTCGTTCGCAGCCGCCGCACCCCTCGTAACGCTTCGGCGCGTATCCACCAGGTCCAGCACCGCCGCGTCGCTCCACTCCGGAACGACATCGTTCACGATGGACCGTGCCAGAACATCCGGCTGTACAGCCTGATCCAGTCGCCGCTCCGCTGCCTGCATTAGTGCACGGCCGCGCGCCAGCGGAGCCTGCTGCCGGTCCGCATCACGAACAACATGCAGGCCCGTGTCGGAACTATTGTGAACTTCGTCCGTCACTCGCAGCCGCTCCAGCTCCTGGCCGATACTCATGTAACGTTTCAGTGGCAAGAAGCGGGCGCAACGCGGTCACAGCCTACGGGGGAACGGCACATATCACATGTCCGTTCATGGAGACGCGGGGTTTCCCCTCAACGTACAACTGTCCTCAGCCGTAAACACATCTGTGCAACCGGCGTGGTTCGCGTCCGGCAACAGCCGCTGGATCCGGCGCAACCGCAACGCGGAATTGGTTCCATTCGCGCTCAGGTACTGTTGCATTCGAGTCCCGTGCCCATGCATTCTGCGAGTGGGATTCGGGGCTCGTCCGCTTTGCGGGCCTTACGTTGCCATCCGCCACGGATCGCCTCGATTACCCCGGAGGCGCGCTGGCACTCCGTGCCCACATCGAACCGACAACTGCCGGTAGTCGCCTGGAGGCGCGCTTGCAACTGATGGCCCTCGCGGCATGACTCTGCCGCTTGCGATAATTCTGCCGTTCCTGGGTTCCCTGCTTCCGCCTCTGCTGATACGCCGAGGCAGGAGCATTACTGCTGCGGTCGCCCTGACGGTCCCCCTTGCCAGCCTCGCCCTCCTGGCCAGCCACTGGCCCGCCGTGAGCCGAGGGGAAGTGCCACGCTGGCAGATGCCCTGGGTACCCATTATCGGGTTGGACCTGGACGTTCGCCTGGACGGACTCGCCTTCCTGTTCGGCGCACTCGTTTTCGGCATCGGTGCCCTCATTGTCCTCTACGCTCGCTACTACCTCAGCGAAGAGGATTCCATGGGCAGGTTCTACTCCTACCTGCTCCTGTTCATGGGGGCCATGGCCGGGCTGGTCCTTACCGGGAACCTGCTGCTGCTCGTCATCTTCTGGGAGCTCACCAGCCTCAGTTCCTTTCTCCTGATCGGCTTCTGGACGCACCGGGCCGACGCACGCGACGGGGCACGGACATCCCTCATCGTTACCGGACTGGGCGGCCTCGCGCTGCTCGGCGGCGTGCTGATCATCGGCCGCATTGTAGGCAGCTATGACATCTCCACCGTCCTGGCAAGCGGAGATCTGATCAGGGGAAGCTCGCTCTACCTGCCGGCGCTGCTGCTGGTTCTGCTCGGCGCATTCACCAAGTCTGCGCAGTTTCCCTTCCACTTCTGGCTGCCGGGCGCGATGGCGGCGCCCACACCCGTAAGCGCGTACCTGCACTCTGCCGCGATGGTGAAGGCCGGTGTGTTCGTGCTGGCGAGGCTGCACCCCGCGCTCTCCGGCACCAGCGAGTGGTTCCTTCTCGTAAGCGGTGCCGGCCTTATCACGCTCCTGCTGGGCGCCTATACGGCGATGTTCCAGAATGATCTGAAGGGACTTCTGGCGTATTCCACCATAAGCCATCTCGGGCTTATCACGCTGCTGCTGGGCATCGGCACCACACAGGCCGTGGTTGCGGCACTGTTCCATGTGATGAATCACGTGGCGTTCAAGGCTTCGCTGTTCATGGCGGCCGGCATCATCGATCACGAGACAGGCACACGCGACCTGCGAACGCTGAATGGACTCTGGCGACTGATGCCCTATACCTCGCTGCTGGCAATCGTGTCAGCAGCCGCTATGGCCGGAGTGCCGCTGTTCAATGGCTTTCTGAGCAAGGAGATGTTCTTCACCGAAGCGCTTTCGCTGTCTGGCGCTGGAGTGATGCAGTGGCTCATTCCGATTGGGGCAACGCTGTTCGGTGTATTCAGTGCGGCGTACTCCATTCGATTGGTTTACGAGGTGCTGTTCTCGGGGCCGGGCACCGACATGCCCAGGGTGCCGCACGAGCCGGTTCGTTCGATGCGGATTCCGGTGGAGCTGCTGACGCTGGTGTGCATTGCCGTAGGCCTCTTTCCGAATACGATCGCGCGTCCGTTGCTGGATGTGGCTGCAGCTGCCGCGGCCGGAGCGGTTATACCTGCGTTTCATCTCTCGCAATGGCACGGGCTCAACGCGCCTCTCCTGATGTCGCTTACGGCACTCGCGGGCGGTGTGGTGCTCTTCTTCATGCTCCGTGACCGGCTGGCCGCCTATGGTGCAGTGGTACCGGTAGTGAGTGCCAAGCGAGTATTCGATCGTGTGGTGGCAGGTACGACCGCAGCATCCGTGTTCGTCACGCGGCGATTCGAGAACGGGTCACTGCAACGCTACACGCTGTTCCTTGTTGGCATCTCGCTGCTGGTTGGTTTCGGCCAGGCCTGGAAGTGGGGGTGGCCGCTGGGAAGCGAGACGAACCTCCCCGCTGATGTTCCAACGGCAACCGGTACCGTTGTTCTCGTGACTTGTGCGCTAGCTACGGTGGCGCTGTACAGGCGCCGCCTCATTGCGCTCATCGCGATCAGCGGCGTGGGAGCGATGACATCGCTGGGATTCGTGCGATTCGGTGCTCCTGACCTCGCCCTTACGCAGTTGATGGTCGAGGTAGTGGCAACGTTGCTCATGCTGCTCGCCCTCTTCCACCTTCCGCAGGTGGAGCCGCGCGACGAGCCCGGATCCAGGCTTGCGCGAGATGGCGTGATTGCTCTCGCCTCGGGTGCCGGTGTTGCCGCAATCGTGTGGGCAGTGGTCTCTCGGCCGCTGGATAGCATCTCCAGCTACTTCATCACCAATGCAAAGCCACTTGGCGGCGGCACCAACATAGTCAACGTTATCCTCGTTGACTTCCGCGGCTTCGATACGATGGGCGAAATCGCCGTGATCGGTACTGCGGCGCTCGGAATTCGAATGATGCTCGACAGCCTGGAACCGCGGGCGCCGAACGTGCCTGCGGGATTCAGGATGGCAGCGAGATCGTTGATACTGTCGTCAGTTACACGTGCAATGCTTCCGTTTGCGCTGCTCATGTCGGTGTACCTGTTTCTTCGCGGGCATAACGAGCCGGGCGGCGGTTTCGTGGCCGGACTGCTCACGGCAATCGCCATTATCCTGCAGTATCTTGGCGGCGGAATGACGTGGACGCTCGAGCGCGTGCGTCGTTCTCCACAGCCGTGGATTGCCTGGGGCGTGCTCATGGCAGTCGGTGCCGGCGTACTCGGAATGCTTTCCGGGTCGTGGTTTCTCGACCTCACCTTTACGCACGTGCACATCCCGGGTATCGGTGAGATAGAGCTTGCGACGGCCACCCTGTTCGACCTGGGTGTCTATGTCACCGTGGTTGCCGCGGTGCTGCTGATCATCACGGGCGTTGGCGCGCTTTCGCCAGCACCTGTATCGGCGCAGGTTGAGCCGGGGAGTGACCCATGGAAAATCTGATGGCCGTGGGTATCGGCACACTGGTGGCGTGCGGCGTGTTCCTGATTCTTCGCGCGCGAACGTTCCCGGTGATACTTGGCCTGACGCTGCTGTCCTATGCCGTGAACCTGTTCCTCGTTTCGATGGGTCGATTGCAGGGGGGCGCGCCACCAATCGTGGTGGAGGGGACGGAGCGGTATGTTGACCCGCTGCCGCAGGCCCTCGTGCTGACTGCAATCGTGATCGGATTCGGGATGACGGCATTTATCGTCGTGCTATCGCTCGGAGCACGATTTGCTACCGGCAGTGACCATGTGGATGGCTTGCCTGTGCTGATGGGCGACCATGACAGCGACAGCGCGGACGGAGCGGTGACGCCTCCGGGTAACCAGAGCGGTGTAGTGATGAATCAGGCATCGTCGCCGGCTCGTGATGCAGATGGCGCGGAGGGCGAAGTACGATGAACGGTGCCATCTCCCACCTGCCCGTGCTTCCGGTGCTCGTTCCATTCGTGTCGGCATTCATTTGCCTGCTCCTCGGCGCAGAAACGAGGCGCGCGCATCGTGTGACCGGCATTGTCGCAACGCTCGTGTCGCTCGCCGTGTCCGTGATGCTCGTCATGCAGGCAGGCGCCGGTGACATGATGGTTTACCGCGCGGGGGCGTGGCCGTCCCCGTTCGGCATCATGCTGGTTGTAGACCGCCTGAGCTCGCTCATGGTGCTGCTCACCGATGTCGTTGCACTCTCGGCCGTGCTGTATGCGGTACGCGGTGGTGACTCCAGGGGGCGCTTCTTCCACTCGTTTCTGCAGCTGCAGCTTGCCGGAGTGCACGGCGCCTTTCTTACGGGCGACCTGTTCAACCTGTTCGTGTTCTTCGAGATCCTGCTCATAGCCTCGTACTGCCTTCTGATGTTCGGCGGCGGCGAAGGGCGCGCCAGGGCAGGAGTTCACTATGTGGTGCTGAATCTCATTGGTTCCGCACTCTTCCTCATTGCAGTGGGAACGCTGTACGGTGTTACAGGTGCGCTGAACATGGCACACCTTTCGGTACGCATAGCCGAGATGCCGGCAATGGATGCCGCTGTCGTTCGTGCAGCGGGCCTGCTGCTGCTCATCGTGTTCGCGCTCAAGGCCGCGGTGATGCCGTTGTACTTCTGGTTGCCGAATGCGTATGCGAATGCGAGTGCACCGGTGGCTGCGTTGTTCGCGATCATGACCAAGGTTGGTGTGTACTGCATTCTGCGAGTGTGCACCCTCATGTTCGGCCCGCTTGCGGGAGCTGGTGCGGACGTCGCGCTGCCGTGGCTGTTGCCGGCCGCTGTTGCCACGAGTGCGTTCGGCTTTGTCGGTGCGCTGGCATCTCGCAACCTGCGAACGATGATCGGCTACCTGCTCATAGCCTCCGTAGGCACAATGCTGGCGGGCTTCGGCCTGTTCTCCAGGGAAGGAATTGGCGGGGCGCTGTATTACCTGCTGCACAGCACCGTTACGTATGCGGCACTGTTCCTGATTGCAGACCTGGTCGTGAGGCAGCGGGACGACGTTGGCGATACGCTCGTCCAGGGCGCACCGCTCCATGAGAACGGGCGGATTTCCGCGCTGTTCTTCATCGGTGCAATTGCATCTGTGGGCCTCCCGCCGCTGGCGGGCTTCACCGGAAAGGCCCTCATCCTGGGTGCAGCCAACTTCACTGCTGGCGGCATCTGGCTGTGGACGGTGACGCTGCTGGGCAGCCTGTTCGCTATCGTCTCACTCACGCGTGCCGGAATCATCATCTTCTGGAACACGTCCGGAACCCCGGCGCCCAGCAGCACGGCCAGTGGTTACCGGTTCATGGCTCCGGCCGGGCTTGTGGCGGTGCTCGCCGCGCTCGTCATGTTTGCAGGCCCCATCTCCACGTATGCCGACCGCGTTGCAGATCAGCTTCTCACGCCCGGGGACTACGTGTCTGCCGTACTCAGAGCTACGGATTGATGATGCGACGTCTATTCCCGAATCCGTGGCAGAGCGTATTCCTTGGATGCGTATGGGTGGTTGCGAACGGTTCCCTTGCCACCGGTACACTGCTCATGGCGCTGATACTCGCCACGATCATACCGCAGTTCACCACCCGCTTCTGGACCAACGCTCCCGATAGCGTTCGTGTGGCACCCTTCCTCAAGCTTACGGCGCTGGTGCTGTGGGATATCGTGCGTGCAAACATGCGCGTCGCGAAACTCGTGATCGGGCCGAATGCCAGGCTGAAGCCCGCTTTCCTGGTTGTTCCGCTCGACATACGCCATCCGTGGGGCATAACTGCCCTCACGAGCATCATCACGCTCACGCCGGGCACGGTGTCTACCAATGTGAGTGGAGACGGAACTGCCCTGCTCGTTCATGCGCTCGACGTGGATGACCATGAAGGTGCCATTCGTCAGATGAAGCAGCGGTACGAGCGCCCCCTCATGGAGATCTTCCCATGCTGAGAATCTCGCTGAACATCACGCTCGCACTTTTCTGTGCGGCGTTGCTGATGAACCTGTATCGTATCGTGCGCGGGCCGAGTCCCATGGACCGCGTGCTGGCAATCGACACCACCTACGTAAATGGTGTTGCGCTGGTGGTGCTGCTCGGCATCTCGCTAGGCAGCGCCATCGTCTTTGAAGTGGCCATGGTAATTGCGATGCTCGGCTTCGTGAGTACAGTGGCGTTTGCACGCTATCTCCTCAACGGACGGATTCTCAACTGATGCTGAATGCAGAGCTTCCGCTGATCGCCGAGGTGGTGATATCGGTGCTGATGGTTACGGGCGGTCTGTTCGCGTTCCTGGGATCGCTGGGCCTGGTGAAGCTGCGGGATTTCTATTCGCGGCTGCATACACCCACGAAGGGCACAACGCTTGGAGTGGGGACGATACTGATCGCATCGTCCATATTTCACACCGTTACATCCGGCAGGCTGAGCCTGCACGAGGTGCTGGTGTCGTTCTTCCTGTTCATCACGGCGCCGGTAGGCGCGCAGCTGCTGGCGAGGGCCGCGGTACGACGGGGAATTCCGAATATCTCGGGTGCGCCTGAGAAGAAGTAGTCGGGTCATCACCGATCGAATTCGAGGGCCTGACGTCCGAGGTGAAGCACGGCCGGCTCGCTACTCGATCAACGAGCGCAGGTCATTCCCCTTCCGCATTCCCTGCTTCCACAGATCCCCCTTCTTGTCGAAACGCCTGATTACGGTTTCGATAGTGAAGTCCCGCGGGTCCAGTCGCTCGTTCACCTCGCTCCACTCCAGCGGAGTGGACACCGACGCTGCCTCACGTGCACGTGCCGCGTAGACGCTGGCGACTGACTTGCCCACAATGTTCTGCAGGTAGTCCACATACACCGAAGCAGCAGGCCGCCTGGACACGGTCCGCGTGACCGTAGCCAGCCCCTTTCCTGCACGTTTCACCACTGACTCGGCCACCATCTGGGCCACCAGTCGGGCGGATTCCGAAGGAGTGCCCTCCACGAGAGGTATCATGATGTGAATGCCGCTCGCCCCGGATGTCTTCGGCACACCAGTCAGGCCGAGAGCCTCCAGCTCGTCGCGTACGTGCAATGCAACCTCCACAACCTGCGCGAACGTCGCCTTCGGACCCGGATCCAGATCTATCACGGACCAATCAGCCCCCTCGGGATCGCCCACACGTCCATGCCA
>DATGOL010000078.1:0-64563 GCA_035306065.1 Gemmatimonadales bacterium
CGGGAGCGATAGTCTGCAATCTGGCGCGCGGCGGCATCGTGAACGAAGACGCGCTGCTTGATTCACTTTCGAACGGATCCCTTCTGGGCGCCGTACTGGACGTCTACTCCACGGAACCGCTCGCTGCCGATCATCCGCTTCGCCGAGCCGACAATGTGCTGCTCACGCCGCACATCGGGGCGAATACGGCGGAAGCACAGCGCAACGTGGCAGTTGACGTGTGTGCCGCAGTCCGCGATGCGCTCGTGTACGGCGAGCTGTCTCGCTCCATTAACGTTGCAGACCTGAGCGGGGTTGACTGGGGCGAGGCGCGTTCGGCGCTTCTCGTGGCTCGTCGTTCCGCAGCGCTTGCGTGCGAGATTCTGGCGGGGCGGGACGTTCGCACCCTGCAGCGCCTCACGGTTCGTGTTGGCCCCGACCTCTCGGGCGCCGCAAGCCTTCTTCTCGCCGGTGCCGCAGCGGGCATGCTCGAACGAGTGGTGGGACGTGAGGGCGTGAACCTGATCAATTCGCGCGCGCTTGCTGAGCAGCGTGGAACCGCCGTATCGGTATCGGTATCAGACCAGCTGGGCCACGGGCGCGCGGTTGAGGTATTGGCATCCGGCGAGAACGACGAAATGTTGGTTGCAGGCGTTGCGCCCGCTGATGGCGCGCCGCGCCTCACGCGCATTGGCAGGTTCCACGTTGATGTACCGCCGCGCGGAACCCTCCTGGTACTCACCAATCGCGACGTTCCCGGTGTTATCGGCCGCGTTGGAACCGTACTCGGCAACGCCGAAGTGAACATCGCGGAATATCACCAGGCGAGGCTCGATCAGGGCGGTGAGGCGCTTGCCGCAGTGGCAGTGGACACCGCGATCTCGCCGGAGTTGCGTGCCAGTTTACTCGAACTGCCGGAGGTGCGTACCGTGACGGTCGTGGAGTTCGGACCTTGAGCCGTGAGCGTGGCCGTGGGAATGACGAGGCATACTGCATGACGATCCTTGCTTTGGCGGCGCCCGCGGAATGACGGCGACTGCGTCTCGATCGGCGCCCCGCTTTGAGTCCGTGGTGCTGGACGTGGACTCCACTATCGCGGGCCTCGAGGGGATTGACTGGCTTGCAAGGCAGCGCGGAGAAGACGTTGCAGTCCAGGTTCATGAGCTGACCACGGCGGCGATGGAAGGACGCATGGATCTCGAGCAGGTGTACGCTGCGCGCCTGGAAGCAATTCGCCCCACGCGCAACGACGTGGAGCTGCTGGGCAGGTTGTACCTGGAGCACCTTGCTCCAGGGGTAAAAGATGCCGTGCGTGTCATGCAGGACGCTGGCGTGAGGGTGGTGATCGTGAGTGGCGGACTCAGGCCGGCCCTGCTTGCACTCGGTGCTTCCATCGGGGTGGAGCCTCACGATGTTCATGCGGTGGACCTGAAGTTCGGTGAAGACGGTGCTTACCTGGACTTCGACCGACTGTCACCCCTTGCCACCCAGGAGGGAAAGCGTGAGGCAGTGCGTGCACTCCAGCTACCCGGCAGGTCGCTCATGGTGGGTGACGGCTCAACGGACCTTGCGGCACGTGAGGCAGTGAGCGCGTTCGTTGCGTTCACGGGTTTCGTTCGGCGCGAGGCAGTAATTTCCGGCGCCGATTTCGTGGTGAACTCGTTCGAGGAGCTACTCGAGCTGGTACTTGGAGGTTCGGCATGAGCGACGAACGTTTCGGAACTTTCTTCCTGCCGGGCCCCACGGAAGTACGCCGGGAAGTGCTGGAGGCAATGCTGCAGCCGATGATAGCTCACCGAGGCGCAGCGTTCGAGGAGCTGTTCGGCAGAATTCAGAGCGGGCTTCGGACTGTCCTGCGTACCTCGCGCATGCCGTACGTGTCCAGTTCGTCGGCCACAGGGCTGATGGAAGCCGCAGTGCGCAACGCACCGCCGGGAAAGATCCTCTCGCTGGTTAACGGCGCGTTCTCCGAGCGATTTGCAGACATCGCTCGCGCGTGTGACCGGGAAGTGGAGACTGTTGCCGTGCCGTGGGGTGGCATCTGCGACCCGACCGACGTTGAGCGTGTACTCCAGCGCGCCAGCTACTCCGCAGTAACGGTGGTGCATTCGGAGACATCAACCGGCGCGCTTACAGATGTGCAGGCCATTGCCCGCGTGGCGCACGAGAACGGAGCGGTAGTGCTGGTTGACAGCGTGAGCGGCGCCGGTGGTGCGCCTCTCGAGACGGATGATTGGCAGCTGGACTTCGTACTTACCGGTTCGCAGAAGGCATTTGCGCTGCCGCCGGGGCTGGCATTCGGTGTTGCGAGTGCATCGTTCGTGGCTGGCGCTGCGGCTTCGTCAAGCCGCGGGCGGTACTTCGATCTCATGGAATTCGAGCGTTATGGCCTGAAACAGCAGACACCAAATACGCCCGCACTGTCGCTGCTCTACGCGCTGGACGTGCAGCTGAAGGCCATGCTTGCCGAGGGAATGGAAGCCCGCTGGGAGCGTCATGCGCAGATGGCACAGCGTACTCACCAATGGGTTGCAGATACCTCCAGGGCAACCGGCCTGTCGCTAGGCATTCTGGCGGCTGCCAGTTCGCGGTCGCCTACGGTTACCAACGTGTCCCTGCCGCCGCACGTGCCATCTGCTGCCGTCGTGAATGGGGCAGCCGAACGGGGCTATGTGATTGGCGATGGTTACGGACCACTTCGTGGTCGGTCCTTCCGCATCGGGCACATGGGAGACCATACGCTGGATACGCTGGATGGATGCCTGGAGGTATGCGGGCGTGTGTTGGCTGCGAAGGATCGGTAACTACCCCGCCGCCTCGACAGCCTCCATCGCGCGTTCCAGGTCCGCGTCCGTCGTGTAGCAGTGCGGCGCCAGTCGCACCGTTCCCTCCCTGAGAGAACACGCAACACCTGCGCTGGCAAGCCGATCGTAGGCAGCTATGGGATCTCGCGGCCGTATGACCACGATGCCGGCTCTCAACTCCGGATCATCGGGAGTCACCAGCTGAATGCCCGGTGCGCGCTGCGCCCACTCCACCAGCCGGTCTGCACAGTTGCGTACATGCTGCTCGATGGCTCCCGCACCCAGCTCCTCCAGCAGGGAAAGCGATTCCACCATTCCCACGAAGTCCTGGAAGCCGATTGTGAGCAGCTCGAAGCGTCGCGCGTCGCTGTGGTACGTGAGATCGTAGTCCAGCAACCGGTTGAAGTCTGCAGACCGTGTGACCGCCAGCCAGCTCACCATCGGCGGTCGAAGCTGCTCCACCAGCTCCCGCCGCACGTACACGAAGCCGGTTCCCCACGGCGACAGCAGCCACTTCTGCGCACCGCAGGCAAGGATATCCACCTGCGCACGCCTTACATCGAGCGTTGCAGCACCAATGCCCTGAATGGCATCCACCACGAAGTAGATGCCACGTTCCCTGCAGGCCTGGCCCAGTCGCTCCAGGTTCACGCGAGCGCCGGTGGCGAACGACACCCAGGATATGGTGAGCACGCGAACACCGGGCTCGTCGAGTGCCGCGATCAGCGCGTCCTCGTCAGGTAGGCCGTCACGGCAGGGAACCAGGCGTAGCCTCACGCCACGCTCGCGCTCCAGTGCCATCCACGGATATACGTTCGCAGGAAACTCCCTGTCACTCGTGACAACGATATCACCAGGCTCCATGGGCAGCGCGCGCGCTGCCAGGTTGATGCCGTACGATGTATCTATCGCCACCGCGATCTCATCCTGGCGAGCACCTATCAGCTCGGCCGCGAGCGCACGGCTCCTGACCAGGGGAGCGAATTGCTCCTCCACCGTGATGGTGTGCGGCTGGGCGCGCCTGGCAGCGAATTCCTGCAGCGCCCTTACCGTGCGCTGCGGTGTGGGACCTGTGGACGCCGCATTCAGATACACCGAATGACCTTCGTCCATCCATGGAAACTCGGCTGCACGAAGCGCGGCAACGTCTAGCTCACGAACCCTTTTCGTCATTTCACCTGTGAGTTGTCCGAAGGCGACAGCGCCTCCGGTGGCTGCCTCTTCCAGCGACGATGGTGCCAGAAGTACTGCTCCGGCTCTTCGCGCACCCATCGTTCCAGCACGGCGGTATAGGCGGTTACGATGCGCTCCACGTCTGCCTCACGATCATCCGTTTCCACCACCGGAACCGGTTCGCACACGAGCCGGAACCTGCCATCGGGCCTGCGGAGCGCAGTGACGAAAACGATGGGGCTTCCGAACCTGAGCGCAAATACGGCAGCCCCACGCGGCGTCTTTGCAAGCTTGCCGAAGAACGGCACGAAACTGGACGCCAGTCCGCGAACGCCCTGATCACTCAGAAACGCCACAACCTTGTTCTCGCGCAGCGCGCGCGGAACGCGACGCACCGCATCGGCATCGTAGATGATTCTGTTGCCCAGCGACTCGCGCGTGCGGTTCAGGTAACGATCGAACAGAGGATTGCCCTGGCGCCTCACGATTGCCTCCAGCGGCCAACCCAGCGCACTCACGTAGGCACCTCCAAGCTCCCAGTTGCCCAGGTGACCGGTAACGAGCACCACGCCCCGCCCAAGGGCCATCGCACTCTCCACACTCTCCAGATTGTGCGTCTCCGGCACGAGATCCAGGATCTGCTGCCGCGTGAGCCCGGGCAGGAGCGCCGTTTCCACGGTTGTCCTGCCCAGTGACCGATACGCCTCGCGAGATATGCGTTCCACTTCGCTGTGGGACAGATCCGGAAAGGCGAATGCAACCTGGCTCGTTACCACGCTGCGACGAATTCGAAACGGGGAGTAGCCGAGCAACCCGAGTGAAGCGCCAGCACGCGCCGCCGTCTCCCACGGCAGCATGCCGAGAGCGCCTACGGTGCCACGCAGCAACCCGTACTCCAGGCGATGCGAGAGCGTTGGCCGCTCCAGCTTCCCCGCCGCAGGCTGATTCACAGCCACAGACTTCGATGCAGCATCCTTGCGCGCACCCTCGTTCACCTCCGGCTCGTTCTCGCTCACTTCCGCCATGACTTCCTGTCCCGCGCAAGATTCACCACGCTCACTATCGCTTCGCTCATCGCAGATTCAGGAAACTCGCGCGCAACGCGCGCATGCGCCGCCTCTCCCATCCGGCGGCGGTCCGCAGCATTTGCCAGCAGCGTTGCCATGGTCGCCGCTGACTCGGGACCATCGTCCTGCGTGAGCAGAATGCCCGTGATCTCATCTGCAACGTAGAGGCGCGCAACCGAACTTGCAGGCGCCAGCAGCGGAACCTTCAGGGCCATGAAATCCAGGCAACCCCAGGCGGCCTCGTCACCTTCGGCGAGCACCCAGCCAAGGTCTGCCGACTTCATTATGCCCAGGTGATCACGCCGCTCTCCAAGGAAACGCACCACCCTCGTTATGCCGAGTGCGGCAGCGTGCATCCGAAGATCGTCGTCATTGGTGCCGCGCCCCACGAACAGCAGTCGCAGTGCCGGATGTCTCGGAATCAGCAGCCGAATCGCACGCAGCAGCGCTGTAGCGCGCCCGCGCACTCCGGCATCACCAACACACACTATCGTGGGCCCACCGCCGGTAAACGAGAACTCCGAACGCGAAACGGCCTTCACCGCATCGTGATGAGAGGTGCCAATGCCGAGTGGAACCACGGCAGTCCCGAGTGCATCGTGCGGAACCCGCCCCGAGTGCCTGTCTGATTCACTGGCGAACAGCCAGCCGGTGGGAACCGCCCTGGCAGACAGCCTGTCTGCCATCCAGCCCGTTGCACGTTCCCCGCTGCGCAGGCGACGAAGTACCGCACCGCGCCCCGCAAGCCGCATTGCCGCAGCCGCCACACGATGCTCCCATGCGCTGGTCACCAGCACGACTTCCACGAAGTAGTCAGCTATCACCCTGCGCAGCCGCTGCACTTCCTCCACGTAGCTGGCCTGGCTCTTCAGTGCCGCCACGTCCAGCCCTTCTACTGCAAAGCGCTCCTCCACCATGCTGTCGGGGCGCACGCTCGCAGTGACTTTCGCACCGCTCGCATCGAGCAGGCGCCCGAGCGTGGCCGCTGCACGGGCAGTACCGCTCCACTCCGTGCCCGTATGATAGATGAGAACGCGCACGCCTAACCTGAAACCGGGTCGCGAAGCTGCTCGCCGAACTGCAGCGCATGCAGCCTGGCGTAGGCACCGCCATGGTCCAGCAGCTCCGCGTGTGTGCCCCGCTCCACTATACGCCCGCGATCCAGTACCAGAATCGTGTCCGCATGCTGAATCGTGGACAGCCGGTGCGCAATCACGATCACGGTACGGCCCTGCATGAGCGTCTCGATCGCCTCCTGCACGAGGCGTTCGGATTCCGTGTCCAGCGCGGAGGTGGCCTCGTCCAGGATGAGGATTGGCGGATCAGCGAGGAGCGCGCGCGCGATTCCCAGGCGTTGCCGCTGGCCGCCGGACAAGCGCGCTCCGCGTTCGCCGAGCACGGTGTCGTAGCCGTCAGGCAGCTCGGAGATGAAGTCGTGCGCGTTTGCGGCTCGCGCGGCCGCCATCACCTGCTCATCGGAATGCCGCCCTTCGCGCGCGTACGCAATGTTGTTGCGCACCGTGTCATTGAAGAGCACCGTCTCCTGGGACACGATGCCCATTATGGACCGCAGCGAATCCAGGCGAATCTCGCGAGTGTCCACGCCATCCAGCAGCACTGTACCCGACACCGGCTCGTGGAATCGGGGAATGAGGTCTGCAAGTGTACTCTTGCCACCCCCACTTGGCCCCACCAGTGCGATCACCTCGCCCTGCCTCGCCGTGAACGAAATGTCGGAAAGCACGGGCTCCGTTTCATACGCGAAGCTCACGTTCCGGAATTCCAGCGCCTCCCTGCACGGCGTGGCCTCACGAGTACCCCGGTCGAGCGCACGCTCGGTAGGCGTCTCGAGAATCTCGAACAGGCGCTCCGCCGCTGCGAATGACTGCTGTGCGGTGGTTGGCACCTGCGAAAGCTGCTTCAGCGGCTGAAGCATGCGCATCACGAGAATGAGGAATGCAATCAGCTCCGCCGGGCCAAGCGCCTGGGTTTCGAGAACCTGACGGGCACCCAGCCAGAGGATGGCAACTGCCACCAGGGTGCCTACCGTTTCGGTAACCGGCTGCGCGAGTACGGCCAGGCGGGCAACGCGCGACATCCCCCGGGCATACGTGCCGCTTGCATCCTGGAACCGACCTACCTCGTAGTCCTCACCGCCGAACGACTTCACCAGCCGCACCCCGCTCACCGACTCCTGCACCAGGCTGGTCATCTCTCCGTACTCGTTGCTCAGCCTGCGGTGACCCTTGCGAAGCTTGCGCAACAGCGGCTGAAGCCCGGCAATCAGCAGCGGTGCCACCACGAGCGACACGAGAGCAAGCTGCCAGCTCATCACGAACAGCGCGATCACGGTGATGATCACCGTTGCGGCGCTCTGCACGGACTGCGTGATCGTCTGCGTAATGACCTGCTTGGTCTGCTGCGTGTCCGTGAGCACGCGCGCCAGCAACTGCCCTGTCTTCATGCGCATGAAGAAGCCGAGCGGCAGCCGCGTCAGGTGACGATACACGGCATCGCGCAGGTCTCGCGTAACGTATTCCTGAAGCTGAGCGCCAGTCTGGCCGGAAAACCACACTAGTACGTTCTTCACCGCCACGGCGCAGAGGATCACCACGATCACGTTCTGCAGCGAGGCCATCTGGTCCGTGGGATCCATCAGCGAACCGACCACGGTGCGCAGCACGCGTGTCAGCAGCCCGTCACCCGTTGGCAGCGGCTCCAGTTCGAACAGCGCATTCAGGAACGGAATGAGCAGCGTGAACGAGAACACGTCTGCAATTGCCGCCAGAATGTTCGCCACCAGTACTCCCGCGAGTCGCCAGGAGTGCGGGCGCAGGAAGGCCAGGAGCCTCCGATACATATATCGCGGGCGCTCGGTCAGCTGCGTGGCGTAAGCAACGCCAGCGGCACGATCATCTCCTCGGGCGACACGCCGCCGTGCAGGAACGATCCGCGGTACCTGCTCTGGTATTCACGAAGCTTCGTGGGATACACGAAGAAGGTGTCGCCCACGGCCAGAATCGTGTTCACTCCGGAACCACGATGCGGCAGGCGGAGCGCATCAGGATTTGTGTACAGCTGCACCTGGTCCGGGTTTTCCGCGCGAATGTCTTCGCCGAACTTGTACCGAAGGTTCAGCGTTGCATCACGCCTGGCGAATACAGTTGCAGGCGTGTTGCAGTGAAGCGCGCCATGATCGCTGGTGAGCACCACGGTCACCTTGCGTCGTGCGGCCTCCTCGAGAAGCGCGAACAGTGCCGACCGCTCGAACCACTGCTTCGTAAGGGCGCGCAACGCTATCTCGTCTCGCGCAACCTCGAAGAGAATGGCAGACTCCGACCTGCCATGCGTGAGCAGGTCAACGAAGTTGAAAACGAACGCATTTACGCCATCGTTCGCGAGCGCGCCCGAAATGCGTCGCTCCAGCTCCAGCGAATCCTGCGTGTTGGCAACCTTCGTATACCTCACGGGCAGGTAGCCACGCAGCTCGCGAACGTGTGCCGTGAGCAGTTCGTGCTCGTGCGCATTGAGCGATTCGTCGTCGCGGTCCTTCCACAGGTCCGGGAATCGTGCGGCAATCTCACCAGGGAACAGGCCGCTGAACAGCGAGTTGCGCGCGTAGGGAGTGGCTGTGGGCAGAATGGAGAAGTAATGAGTCGTCTCCACCTCGAACCGAGAGGCAAGTAGCGGCTCGAGTACAGCCCACTGGTCCAGCCGCAGGCAGTCCACAACCACGAACGCCACGCTGCTGTGCCGGTCGAGTACCGGCAGAACGAACTCGCTTACCACGTCTATCGAGAGCGCCGGGCGGTCGCTGGAGAGATCCTTGAGCCACCCCGGATACATTCGTCCGATGAATGCGGCAAAGTCGCGGTGCAGGTCCGGATACAGCGATCGCAGCGAGTCGTACAGCCCCGTTTCGCCTGCAGACGCCAGCTCAACGTCCCACCGGCTCATCTCGACCCAGCGTTCCATCCACGCCCGCCAGTCATCACCCGGGGGCGGCTCGGTTTGCAGCTGCCGGAACCAGCTTACGAAGTCCCTGGCAAGTGCCTCCTTGCGAAGGCGCGGGCCTTCAAGGATGCGCGCAATCACCGAATGCACCTGGCGCGGATTCACCGGCTTCACCAGGTACTCGCGGATGTCCACGCCTATCGCTTCGCGAAGGGTGGTGTCTTCCTCGCTCTTGGTGACCAGAACGACGGGGAGCGTTGGGCGAATCTCCCGAAACTCCCGATAGGCCTCCAGCCCGCGCTTCCCGGGCATCTGCTCGTCGAGAAGCACGATGTCGAATGCATGACGACGAAGCATCTCAACCGCGTCGTCCGCATTCCGAGCCCATTCAACCTCGTAGCCCTTCTCGTGAAGGAAGAGGCGGTGCGCTTCGAGCTGTTCGGCTTCGTCGTCTACCCAGAGAACTGTGCGCGTACGCGCCGGCGCGGCAGACGTCATGATGAGCGCAAGTTATCCGCGCTCAATGGGGTGGGCAACAACGTTGCATCGTTCCGGGGCCCGCGCCGGTGCACCGGTGGCGGGAGTGGTGAACGGCCGGTAGGTTGGCAGACGTGACCTCGCTTCCGTACGCAACTGCCCCCGTGCGCTTTCGCTTTCCCGCGCTTGCCGCGCTGGCAGGACGATCTCCCCTTGGCGGACGCCGCGAAGCCGTACTCGGCACACTGCAGGTGGCCCGGCTGGTAGCGGTGGCTGGAGATGCCAATTTCGACCCCGCCGCACGCGCGGAGCGAAGTGCGGCCACACAGAGCTGGCTGGCGGCAATTGCGCTTCCCGACCAGCTCAGGGCCGCACTCACCGACGCATTGAACGCCGCCGGCAACGATCCCGACACTGCCGCCGATGCTCTGAAGCGAGTGTTGGACGTGGTGAGCCCATCGCTGGACGAACCCTCGCGCTCTGAACTCAAGGCCCTGCTGGCTGATTCGAGCGGTCGTACGCTGCGCCACGCCGGCTGGGCAGAGGGCATAACCGTGACCGGAGCGAGGCGCTCCACGTCCGGAGATACACCGGCGCCTCTTGCGTCGCGCCCGCGCGCCGCCGGGTGACCAGCCCAGCCTGCGCGCCGGGATCGACGTACTCACTACTGCCTCTTTATGTCCGATACACCCACGCTCGCATTCCTCATGCGCAGGCTCGAGGCATCAGCGTCCGGAGCCCCGGCTCCAGACGCCGTTGCCACGGGATTTCCCAGTCTGGACCAGCTGCTCTCCGGCGGGATCCGCAAGGGAGACCTCGCGCTGATTGCAGGTGATGCGGGCAGCGGGAAGTCGGCGTTGGCCCTGGCAATGGCTGTACGCGCTGCCTCCAGCGGGCGAAATGTGAGCTACCTGTCCGCGGAGTCAACGCCCGACCGACTCGTGGAGCGCGCTATCGCGATGGAGGGCCGGTTCTCGATCGACGACCTTCGGAAGGGTCGCCTGGACGAAGAAGCGCGGATTCGCGCGGCGAACTCCATTCAGGAACTGCGCAACGGCCTGCCGGAGTTCGGGCTGATTCCCGAGCCACGGCCCGAGTCGGTAGCCGGAGAGCTTCGCCGTGCGCTCGACCTGGAGTTCGCGGTTGTGGACGGCATTGGCGGCATGTCTGCCGGCGAGCGCCCGCGAGACGAGGAATTTGCGTGGGCGATCGCCTCGATGAAGCGCCTGGCGCTGGAGCTGGGGATTGCGCTGCTGGTAACCGTTCCGCTCGTGAGGCCGGTTACCGGAAGGGACGACCCCCGTCCCATGCTCGACGACCTCGGCGCACTTGGCGCAGCGAAGGATTCGCCAGACCTGGTGCTCGGCCTGTTCCGCGAGGAGATGTACCACGCGGTGAAGGTAGGCATCGAGGGAGCCGCTGAACTCATGCTGCTCAAGAACCGCAACGGTCCGGTTGGGTACGTGGACCTGTACTTCTACTCCAGGTGGATGCGGTTCGAGGACATGCTGGAGCATTGACCAGTGGAGTGCGAGCGATATTCGGTCACACTCCACTTACCCCACCGCCGCCAGCGCGGCCCTGATGAGCTCCGCCACGGTTGCGCCCGCGCCATGTCTGTCAAGCGCTGAACGAACGCCTCGCTCCGCATCAGCCTGCGAGTAGCCCAGCGACACGAGCGCACGCACCGCGTCTTCTGCTCCCTCGCCTTCCGGGCGTCGCTCGGACGAGTCATCCAGCTGCAGGTCCTCAACCTTGTCGCCAAGGTCCAGTACGAGGCGCTCAGCCTTCTTCCTGCCTACCCGCGGCACACCCTGCAGGGTGGCAATGTCCTTCTCTCTGATGGCCCTCACGACGCGTGAGGCAGACAGCGTGGACAGCATGGCCAGCGCCAGCGCGGGTCCGAAGCCCGTGGCGCCGAGCAGGCGCTGGAATACACGACGTTCGTGAACGTTCGAGAACCCGAACAGCTGCCAGCCGTCGTCCTTTACAACAAGCCAGGTGTGCAGGCGAACTCGTTCACCCTCACGAGGCAGCGACTCCAGCACCGAAAGCGGAATGGCAAGCTCGTAACCCACGCCGCCGTCGGTAAGAATCTCCACCCGATCCAGGTGGCGTGCGGTGAGTACACCATCGATTAGTGATATCATTGCGCGCCGGCCCTTATTGCCTGCATGTGCATACCCATGAGACAGGAGATCGCGGCCGCAATGCCATCGGCAGCGTCGGCGGGAGAGGGCACCGACTTGAGGCGCAGCAGCCGGGTGAGCATGAACTGAACCTGTTGCTTGCTTGCGCCGCCGTGCCCAACGATCGCCTTTTTGATTTCGGCTGGCGGCAGCTCGTACACCGAAACGCCTGCCATGCGCGCAGCGAGCAGAATCACTCCTCGTGCATGCCCCAGCACTACCGTTGTGCGCACGTTCCGCGCGTAGAAAATGCCCTCCACCGCTACGGCGTCCGGCCGATGACGAGCCAGAATCTCCGCAACGCCCTCATGAATCTCCAGCAGACGATCGGGCAGCGGTGATCGAGCGGAGGTTCGTATCACCCCACACTCAACGAGCGACGCAACTCCGCGTCCGTCACCACGCACAACTCCGTAACCCGTTACGGCAGTACCCGGGTCTATTCCAAGGACGATCATTCCACTCGTGAGGGAGTACGCAGCCGGCGGCTGCTGAATCGTGCGGCGGCGGCCGGCACGAGCTTCAGGTCTGGCTCAGCGCCTCAACATCGAAGTCGGCGTTCGTGTCCACCTGCTGCACGTCATCGAGGTCTTCCAGCGCCTCCAGCAGCTTTACCAGCTGCTCCGCATCCGATCCCTCAACGCGCACAGTGGTGCTCGGTACCCACGAGAGGTCCGCTTCGAGCGCCTCGAATCCAGCGTCCTCCAGGGCACCCTTCACCGCGTGGAGCTGAGCGGCGTCCGTGGTGACCACGAACTGGTCTTCTTCCTTCTGAACGTCTTCTGCGCCGGCCTCGAGGGCAGCGAGCATCAGTGCCTCCTCATCGTACTTTGACGCGCTGAAGGAGATCTGGCCCAGACGGTTGAAAAGGAATCCCACGGAATTGGTTGAGCCCAGGTTGCCGCCGCCGCGTGAGAGCCGGTGGCGCACTTCGGCAACGGTGCGATTGGCGTTGTCCGTGAGCGCCTGGATCATGAGTGCGGCGCCGCCTGGCCCGTACGCCTCGTAGAGAACTTCCGTGTAGTCCACACCCTCCAGCTCGCCCGTGCCCTTCTTTACCGCTCGCTCGATGTTGTCCTTGGGCATGGACGCTGCCTTGGCGGTGTCGATCGCCGTACGCAGCCGCGGGTTTCCGCCCGGATCGCCACCGCCCAGCTTGGCGGCCATGGTGATCTCGCGAATGAGCTTGGTGAACTTGGCGCCGCGCTTCGCGTCAGCGGCTGCCTTGTAGTGCTTGATCTGCTTCCACTTGCTATGACCGGCCATATTCGGGCGTTCTGATGGGGCGGAGAGGGGGTTTCCAAGGTAATATATCGCGAACGGCGCGCGCGGCGATGCAACAACGGCTCTCCGGCGGGCTGCCGGAGACCTGAGCAACCCCCCATCCTTCCGGTTGCACCCTTCAGTGCCGTAGCCCAGCCAGTAGCTCGCAGCCTCCGTTTCCGGTCCCCAGCCCCCACGCCATGCCCGCTCTCCGCACGCACAGCTTCACCGAATCGGCGATACGCAGCATGTCCCGCCTGGCGCAGCAGCACGGCGCCATAAACCTCGCGCAGGGAATGCCGGACTTCCCCATGCCGCAGCCGATGAAGGACGCCGCCTGCGCGGCAATCCAGGGCGATATGAACCAGTACGCGAACAGCTGGGGTGCGGCGCCGCTTCGCCTGGCTCTGGCAGAGCGGTACCGCAGGCTCCACGGCATTCAGGTGGATTCGGACCTCGAGGTAACCGTGACCTGCGGTGCAACCGAGGCCATGACCGCCACTTTCATGGCGCTGCTGGACGAAGGCGACGAGGTGATCATTCTCGAACCGTTTCACGAGAACTGCGTGCCTCACGCGGCGCTGGCGGGCGCGCGGCCGGTATTCGTGACGCTCGAAGCCCCGGACTGGAAGCTGGACGTCGAGCGGATTCGCGCTGCTATCACCCGGCGCACTCGCGCGATTCTCCTGAACACGCCGCACAATCCTACCGGACGCGTTTTCACCCGCGCCGAGATGGAAGCGCTGGCGAGTCTCTGCCTGGAGCGAGACCTGCTGGTGTTCACGGACGAGCCTTACGAGCACATCGTGTTCGCGGGACACCACCACCCGATGGCCACGATGCCCGGAATGCAAGACCGCACCGTGACCATCTCGAGCCTCTCGGCGACTTTCGCGTGCACCGGCTGGCGCATTGGCTGGGCTATTGCGCCCGCCGTCTTCACGGAAGCCATCCGCAAGGTGCATGACTTTCTCACGCTCGGCGCCCCTGCTCCCCTGCAGGCCGCGGCAGCCACCGGGCTCGCGTTCGACGCCGATTACTACAACAGCCTGGCCGCAGATTTTCGCGTGAGGCGGGACCTGCTCTGCACCTCACTTTCGGACGCCGGATTCACCTTCTCGGTTCCGGAGGGCGCTTTCTACGTGCTGGCCAACTTCGCCGCCATCAGTGAACTGGATGACAGGGAGTTCGCGCTCTGGCTCACCCAGGATGTCGGTGTTGCGGCGGTTCCCGGCTCCAGCTTCTACCACAAGCGCACGAGCGGCGGTTCCACGGTACGTTTCGCGTACTGCAAGTCCATTGATGCGCTCGAGATGGCAGGCGGGCGGCTCGTGAACGCATTCCAGGCCGCCTGACGGCGCTTACCGGCAATAAAACGCATGAAGTGGTCTCTCCGAATAGGTCGCCTGGCAGGAATCGACGTGTATGTCCACGTCACCTTCCTGCTGCTCCTGGCCTGGGTTGCGCTAATGGACTACCGCGCAACCGGCTCCATTGCAGGTGCGTCGAGCGGCGTGATTCTCATTCTCACGGTGTTCGCGATAGTCGTGCTGCACGAACTCGGACACGCGCTCGCCGCCCGTCGCTACGGCATTCCCACCAGGGACATCACCCTGCTGCCGATTGGCGGTGTGGCACGCCTCGAGCGCATGCCGCGCGAACCTGTGCAGGAGCTTGCGATCGCCATTGCCGGTCCCGCCGTGAACGTGGTGCTCGCCGTGGCCATCTGGCTGATACTCACGGTCATGGGCATAGACCCGCTCGGCGGGGAGTTCGTGACCGGAGACGCGCTGTTCGCCAGCGTCTTCATGGTAAGGTTGTTCTGGGTGAACGTGATTCTCGCCCTGTTCAACATGATACCCGCCTTCCCGATGGACGGCGGGCGTGTGTTGCGGGCATTGATCGCCATGCGCAAGCCGCACGGCGAAGCCACCGAGATCGCGGCACGTATAGGAAAGTTCTTCGCAATCGTGTTCGGTGTTGCAGGCCTGTTCGCGCTGGACAATCCATTCCTGGTGTTCATTGCGGTGTTCATCTGGCTTGGGGCGTCGGGTGAGGCGTCTGCCGAACGCCAGGCTGTAACTCTGGCCGGCGTACCAACGTCGCACGTGATGATTACGAGTTTCCGCACGCTGCTGCCGCACGACACCCTGTCCGCCGGAATGGACTACCTGCTCAGCGGCTTTCAGCAGGACTTCCCTGTGGTGAGCGAGTCGGGCGAGCTGGTTGGGGTGCTCACTCGAGCCAGCCTGGTGGAGGCGCTTCGCAGGAGCGGGCCCGACACCCACGTGTCATCGGTTATGCGCCAGAGTTTCGAGACCGCGTCACCCGCCGAGCCCGTGGACACGGCGCTCTCGCGTCTGCGAGCATCGGACCTGCGAGCCCTTCCCGTGGTGGAGAACCACAGGCTCCTTGGCCTCCTTACGATGGACAACGTTGGCGAATGGGTGATGCTGCAAACCGCCATGGCCCGAACCGGGCGGCAGTAATCGGGGGCCTGCCTGCCACGGGCGCGCGGTTCGTAACAACCACTCCGGCCTGTATGTTTCTCTCATGTCCCGCACCGAGATTACAACCCCGGACGAGCTCCCCGACGAGTCCGTCGTAGAGCTGTCCCTGCGACCACAGCGACTGGCCGAATTCATCGGGCAGTCGCGGGTGAAGGACAGCCTTCGCATCTACATCGATGCCGCCCTTGCCCGTCGCGAACCGCTGGATCACACGCTGTTCTTCGGTCCGCCAGGACTCGGCAAAACGACGCTTGCCGAGCTCATGGCGCGCGAGATGGGGGTGAACATCCGCACCACGTCCGGTCCGGCGCTCGAGAAGCCCGGTGACCTGGTGGGCACCCTCACGAACATGCGCGAGGGGGACATACTCTTCATAGACGAGATCCACCGCCTTCGCCCGGTAATCGAGGAGTTTCTCTACCCCGCGATGGAGGACTATCGGATAGACATCCGGCTGTCCGAGGGACCGAAGGCCCAGACGATCACCATGCCTGTCGAGCGGTTCACGCTGGTTGGTGCCACCACGAGACTGGGGATGCTCACGCCACCGATGCGTGCACGTTTCGGCATCGAGCAGCGCCTGAACTACTATCCCACGGAAGACCTGGAACTCATCGTGCGGCGCACGGCTGAAGTTCTGGCGGTGGAGATTTCCACGGATGGTGCGCTGGAGCTTGCCCGGCGCGCACGCGGAACGCCGCGTGTAGCAAACAGGCTGCTGCGCCGCGTGCGCGATTTCGCGCAGGTTCGCTCGGATGGTGTGATAACGGTCGAAGTGGCCAAAGCCGCGCTCGCCCTGCTGGACGTGGACGAGTTCGGCCTGGACGACATGGACTCACGCATCCTCCGTGCAATCATCGAGAAGTTCGATGGCGGACCTGTGGGCGTGGGAACCATCGCCGCGGCGGTGGGTGAAGACGCGAGTACCATCGAGGAAGTGTACGAACCCTTCCTGGTGCAGAACGGATTCCTGCAGCGTACCCCGCGTGGCAGAATGGCAACCGCGTCTGCCTATCGACACTTCGGCTATGACGTTCCGCGGCCCGAACAGAGTTCATTGCTCTGATCGCATGCCACATGGGCTGCTGACCAGCGACTACGATTTCGAGCTTCCCGAGAGGCTGATCGCCCAGGCTCCGGCCGATCGGCGCGATCAGAGCAGGCTCCTGGTGCTGCACCGGAAGTCCGGTCAGATAGAACATCGTTCCTTTCGCGACCTTCCCGATTACCTGTCTGCCGGAGACATACTCGTACTCAACGTGACGCGAGTGCTCCGGGCGAGACTGCTCGGCACCCGCGACAATGGAGCACCGGCAGAGGTGTTCCTGCTCAAACGCGTTGAAAGCGAAGGCTGGGAAGCGATGGTGCATCCGGGTGGCAAGCTGCGTCCCGGAAGGATCATCCGAATATCGCCCGAACTCTCGGTGGTCATTGAATCCATAACGGACCGACGTACGAGGATCGTGCGGCTCGAGACCTCTCTTCCCGAAGACGTGGCGATCGAGCGCTTTGGCCATGTGCCACTGCCACCGTACGTGAAACGCACGGACAGTCCCATTGACGCAGAACGCTACCAGACGGTGTTCGCGCGGGAGTCGGGATCAGTTGCAGCGCCAACCGCAGGGCTGCACTTCACGCGGGAGCTGCTGCAGTCCATGCAGGAGAAGGGAGTGAAGAGTGCCGAGGTGGTGTTGCACGTGGGAGCAGGAACCTTCAAGCCGGTTGAGGTGGAAGATCCGGCGAACCATCGGATGCACGAGGAGTGGTACAGCCTGAGCGAGGAATCCGCCGCGGAACTGAACCGCGCGCGCGGGGCCGGTGGCAGGGTGGTGGCCGTGGGTACCACGTCGCTCCGCACCCTCGAGAGCTGTGTCCGGCCTGATGGCAGCTTCCGGCCGGGCGAAGGCGACACGCGTATCTTCATTCGGCCTCCGCAAAGCGTGCTCGGGGCAGACGTGCTGCTCACGAACTTCCACCTGCCGCGCTCCACGCTGATCATGCTCGTGAGTGCGATGGCCGGCTACGATCTCACAATGTCCGCCTATCGTGAGGCGGTAGAACACGAATACAGATTCTACTCATATGGCGATGCAATGCTGGTTCTCTGAGCGTGGTTGCCGCGGAGCGCCTTCCTCGGTGCGAAGTGTCGTTCCCGGCCTCGGGGGAATCGCGGTGCTCCTCGCGGCGGCAGTCGTGCTGTCGGGGTGCCGCACGACCACCACGGTCACCTACCTGCCTACCCCCGAACGCGCGCGGATGTCCCTCGAACAGGGTTCAGCCACCCTCGCGCAGTTCATGCAGGTTCAGTGTGGCGAGATTCAGGCGCGCGGTGGCGCAGACAGCGTGATTGCACGCGTGGTTGTCGGCGACAACGGCGAGGTACAGGAATCGGAGCTGGAATCGGGAACTGGCAGTGAGTCGGCTGACAACATTATCGGTGCGATCACGGCCCAGCTCACGTTCGCGGATGAAACGCCGGTGCCTTCGGCCGGAGCGGCGCGCGTGCTGGCCAGCTTCAGCTGCACCCCGCCCGCAAGCGCGAAACTAAGTCGCCTGCCGTGAGTGAGCTCGAGCAGGCTGCACGTACCGGTGCCGGCGGCGAAGCGAACGAGGCGACAGCGCCAACTCGTGAGGCTGCGCCTGACGCGCCGAACGCCGTGAATGCGCCAGACGCATCCAGCTTTGACTTCCAGCTTCAGGCAAGCCAGGGCAGTGCTCGCGCCGCAATCTTCAACACACCGCACGGCAGCGTGGAAACACCAGCGTTCATGCCCGTGGGAACGCTCGCAACAGTAAAGTCGCTGGACCCGCGGGAGCTCCGCGCGTCTGGCGCATCCATGATCCTCGCCAACGCCTACCACCTGCACCTCAGGCCCGGCGACGAACTCATTCGCGACATGGGCGGGCTGCACGAGTTCATGAAGTGGCACGGACCCGTTCTCACCGATTCGGGCGGCTTTCAGGTGTTCTCTCTCGCCACCCTCAACACGGTGCGCGAACACGGCGTGGAGTTCCGCAGTCACGTTGACGGCGCCCGGCTCACGTTCACACCAGAGTCCGTGATGCGCATCGAGCGCAACCTGGGCGCTGACGTGATCATGCAGTTCGACCACGTCATTCCGGGACAGTCAGACGAAGCTGCCGCGCGCGACGCGAGCGAACGCAGCATCCGATGGCTCGCCCGGTGCCTGGAAGCCTTCCGGGAACTTGGGCGCGACGGGTTCACCGCAGCGGACGGCAGCATTGGCGCCTACCCGAACCAGGCGCTCTTTCCCGTGATGCAGGGCGGCGTGCACTCGCACCTGCGTCGCGAAGCCGCATCTGCCATTCGCGATCTGCACGACTGGCCGGGCTACGGAATCGGCGGGCTCTCGGTAGGAGAGCCCAAGCCCGACATGTACTCCATGCTCGAGGTGTGCGACGCCGCGCTGCCTGCGGATCGCCCGCGCTACCTGATGGGTGTCGGCTTTCCCGAAGACCTCGTTGAGGGCGTTGCGCGAGGCGTTGACCTCTTCGACTGCGTGGCCCCTACCCGCATGGGCAGGAACGGCACAGCCTTTACCAGTGAGGGACGGCTGAACCTGAAGCGTGCGGAGTTCAGGAAGGATCCCGCGCCGCTGGACCCGGCCTGCGACTGCTACACCTGCAGCACGTTCTCACGTGCCTACCTGCGGCACCTGTACGTATCGGACGAGATGCTCGGCCCGCGCCTTCTGTCGCTGCATAATGTACATTTCCTGCTCGCACTGATGCGCGAGGCGCGCCAGGCGATTCTCAACGGCGCTTTCGACGGCTGGCGCCAGAACTGGCTGCTTCGCCACCACTCCCGGCTCAACTCCGGCTCATGACCTTTTTCGCCGCACCCGCCGCACTCGCGATCCTCCAGCAGGGAGGCGGAATTCCGCTGCCCGCGCTGCTGTTCCAGATGGCGGCACTGTTCGCCATTTTCTACTTCCTGTTCATTCGCCCGCAGCAGAAGCAGCGCAAGACGCACGAGGCCCGCCTGCTCGAGCTGAAGCGAGGCGACTCGATCGTCACCGCCGGCGGCATTGTTGGCGAGATCGTGGAAATGAAAAAGTCCACCAAGGACGGACAGCCTGTTGCCACGCTCGAAGACCGCGTGACGATCAAGAGCGGCGAAACACGAATCATCGTTGAGCGCGGCCGCATTGCGCGCGTAGTCACCCCGTCCGTTTCCTCTGCGTCGTGAGCCTGCTGGACATTCACGTTCTCGGCTCTCCGATTCTGCGCGAGCAGACGGAGCCGGTGGTGGAGGTTTCGGACGAAATTCGCCGTCTTTCCGACGACATGTTCGAGACGATGTACGCGGCCCAGGGAATCGGCCTGGCAGCTCCGCAGGTCGGACGCCTGGAGCGCATGTTCGTATGTGATGTTGACGGTGCCCGCTACACGTTCATCAATCCCGAACTGGTGCTCGCCGAGGGAAGCGACAAGGCCGAGGAAGGCTGTCTGTCCATTCCCGAGATTTTCGGCGAGGTCACCCGTCCGGCAACGGTTCGGATGAAGGGGCTGGACCTGGAAGGGAATCCGTTCGAGATCGATGCCTCCGAACTGCTCGCGCGCTGCCTGCAGCACGAGCTCGATCACCTGAACGGCCGGCTCTTTATTGACCACCTGAGCCTGCTCAAGCGCAGGAACTCCCTTGCCAGGTGGGACCGTATGAAGTCGCAGTTCCCTGCCCTTCGCCGCACGCTGTCTCCCACGGACATAGCAACTCACCACGGCGGCGACGAACTCTGAAGCTCCAAGCGAGTACCTGACGCCGATGCGTATCGTTTTCTGGGGCACCCCCGAATTTGCGACACCAGCGCTGCTGGCCCTGCTCGGCGAAGGCTTTGACGTGGCAGGAGTCGTTACCCAGCCAGACCGCCCTCGCGGTCGCTCGCGTTCCACCCTGGAGCCCAGCCCGGTAAAGCGTGTTGCCGAGCAGGAAGGCATTCCGGTGCTGCAGCCCGAACGCCCGCGTGGAGCGGAGTTCATGGAGCAGTTCGCGGCGCTGGAGCCGGATATCTCCGTTGTAGTAGCCTACGGGCACATCCTGCCGAAGGCGGTGATCGACCTGCCGCCCATGGGCACGGTGAACATCCACGCATCACTGCTTCCCCAGCTCCGCGGCGCTGCGCCGATTCAATGGGCTATCGCTGAGGGGCATGAGGAGAGTGGCGTCACCATCATGCAGATGGTACCTGAGCTGGACGCCGGACCGATTCTGCACGTGATGCGCACGCCACTCAGCCCGGACGAAACCGGCGGCGAACTCACCCAGAAGCTCTCCGAGCTGGGTGCGCAGGCGATAGTGGAGGCGCTCGCGCTTGTTGGTGCAGGCGTGATCGAAGCCAGGGAGCAGGACCACTCGCTCGCCACCTATGCCCCGAAGCTCGACCGGTCCACGTGTGAGATCAGCTGGACGGCTGCGTCAGACGTGGTAGCGCGTCGCATACGCGCCTTCGACCCGCTGCCCGGTGCATGGAGCATACTTAAAGGAGCAGACGTGAAGCTGTTCGGGGCGCGTTCGCTGCCGGAGCTTTCCGGGGCGCCCGGTGTGGTGATC
This sequence comes from Gemmatimonadales bacterium, assembly GCA_035306065.1. GTDB lineage: Bacteria > Gemmatimonadota > Gemmatimonadetes > Gemmatimonadales > Gemmatimonadaceae > JBBQHX01. Next base: position 20,989 of record DATGOL010000078.1, read on the forward strand.
TCAGTAGACGAATCCGGTCTGTGCGTGGGTTGCGGGCAGGGCGCTGTGCGAGTGACGTCCGTGCATCCGGCGGGGCGTCGGAGGCTATCTGCGTTCGACTGGTACCAGGGACGCGGCGTGGCGGTGGGCGACGTGATGGGTTCGTCGGCCTCGTAAGGCGCGGAAGAGGCTGCCGCAGGGGCCGCAGTGGAGTATCTTTTCGGAGTATGCCGGAGCCTCGTCGCAAGCTGACCGGTTCGCTCCGAGACCCATCTGAAGCGTCGCCCCGCCCCTGCAGGCACGTACCGTCATCGCGTACCACCCGAACGCGCCATTGAAGCTCGCAGCCATGAAATTCAACGCGCCCGAAGTGCAGCATTCCGCTTCGAGCAGGGGTTCGCACACGCCAGGTAGTCCGGCGGGGAGCGGCGGTCGCCCTGTGCGAGGTGGTGGTGGTGGCGGTGGTGGTGGCGGTGGTGGCGGGCGCGGGCCCGGGAAGCGAGGCGGAGGTGTTGGTGGCGGCGCGAACCGCCACGGACGCCGCTCCAGCAACAGCAGCATCACGGAAGCACGCATAGTTGCAGCGCAGGTTCTCGAGGACCTTCGCGCCGGCGAACTCCTGGATATTGCATTCGAGCGCAGGGCCGGTTCCCTCGACCCTCGCGACATACGCTGGACGCGCGAGCTCGTTTGGGGAATGCTGCGCCGGCGCTCCATGCTGGATGCGATGCTTGCCGAACGAGTGAGTGGCGGCCTCGCCAGGCTCGACCCGGATCTCACCGATCTCCTGCGTCTGGGCATACAGCAGCTGCTGCACATGGGGAGCGTTCCGCCTTACGCTGCGATTGCGCAGACCGTGGAACTCGCAAAGCGTCGCCACGGCATAGGCGCCAGCAAGCTTGTGAACGCAGTGCTTCGGCGAGTGGATCGGGACGGCCCCGACCTGCGGGTGGAACTCCCGGACAACCCGATAGACGCGCTGGCGCTGCAGCAATCCCACCCGCGCTGGCTTGTGCAGCGGTGGCTGGAGCAGTTCGGAACGACGGAAACCGAGAAGCTGCTTTCGGCCAATAACCTGGAGTCGGTGGTTTACGCTCGCCCGTGGGGCGTGTCTGCCGAGGAACTGGCATCCTCGCTGGAGGCTGCGGGCGTTAGCGTGTCCGCGTCGCCGCACCTGGACAGCTCGCTTCAGCTGGGAGGGATGTCGTCGCTCACGGAGCTTGGTGCGTTCAGGCAGGGGCAGTTCTTCGTGCAGGATCCCGCCGCAACGCTGGTAACGCGCTACGCTGCGATGCCGCCAGGCAGTACCGTTGCCGACCTCTGCGCGGCCCCGGGAGGGAAAGCACTGGAGCTTGCGCGTGCGGCGAAGCTGGTTGTTGCCGGTGACCGTTCGGAGTCTCGCCTGAGACGCATCGATGCCAACCTGGCACGTTTGCGCGCCGAGAATGTACTGATCGTGTGTGCAGACGCGTCCGAACCTCCGGTGCACGGCATGGACATGGTATTGCTTGACGTTCCGTGCACCGGAACGGGAACCTTCCGCCGGCATCCGGATGCGCGCTGGAGGCTGCGTCAATCAGACCTGGCCATTCTCAGTGCGGTTCAGCGCCGTCTGCTGGCTGGTGCTGCAGCGGCTGTGCGCGCGGGCGGCTTGCTCATTTACAGCACCTGTTCGCTGGAGCCGGAGGAGAACGAAGAGCAGGTACATCACTTTCTCGCGGGGAATCCGGAGTGGGAACTGGAGCCTTCGCCTGACGCGGAGATTTCTGGAGATATGATAGACGAGGGCTTTCTGCGCGTGCTGCCGCAACGGCACGGGGTGGACGGTGCGTTCGCTGCACGACTCAGACGGAAGCAATGATGACGGAACCTCACTCACGCTCGCACGGGCCTGACGGCAGGCGACTGACATCCAGGCGGCGCGGCAGCAGTTCGGGCAAGCTGCCGACCTGGAACGAGTTTTCACGCGGACCTCTGCCCTTTCTCGGTGTTGCGTTTGCCGGATTCGCGATGGCCTACCTGGTGATAGCCATCTTCGTGTTCCCGGGCGGCAGTGGCGAGGAAGAAGTGGAGATCCCTAACGTGGTGGGGCTTTCGTACGACGAAGCGGTTCAGCGACTCGGCAGTTACGGTTTTGCTACCGACCGCGCCGAGGAGCGCTACGACGCCAGCGCCCCTGCATACACGGTTATCGAGCAGACGCCGCGTGCAGGCATTACGGATGTGGCTGGCGCCACCATCAGGCTTGCTGTGAGCCGGGGACAGCTGCGCGGAGAAGTTCCCATGGTCATGGGGCTCACGCGCGAAGAGGCGGCGGCAGTGCTGGAAGACGCCGGCCTCGAGGTTGGCGATGTGAGTTCGCGCGAAGACTCTGCCCCCCGGGGGCAGGTTGTGGGAACGGCGCCGTCAATCGGCTCCTCCGTACCACTTCCGTCCGCGGTGAACCTCGTGATCAGCACCGGCCCTTCAAGGGTGGAGATTCCCGATGTCACGGGACAGGAACTGCCTCACGCGCAATCGCTTCTCGAGCAGCTCGGCCTGCGTATCACGACCACGTGGGATAGCTTGAGCTACATGACTCCGAACACCGTGGTGGGACAGTCGCCTGCCGCCGGGCAGTCCGTGCGCGCAGGCGCAACGGTTTCCCTCATCCTTGCAGGACGTCCATGAACCAGGCTGCAGCCTCCACCACCCGTTCTCCCATTCGCATTGCGCCATCCATCCTGAGTGCAGACTTCGCCAGGCTGGCAGACGAGATTGCGATGTGCGAGCAGGCCGGTGCCGACTGGATTCACGTTGACGTAATGGACGGTGTGTTCGTTCCGAACCTCACGTTCGGGGCCAAGGTCATCGAGACCGTGCGGCACCTCACGACACTCCCGCTGGACGTTCACCTGATGGTGGTGGAGCCCGAGAAGTACTTCGATTCCTTCGTGAAGGCCGGGGCATCGGTTCTCACGATCCACACGGAAGTATCACCGCACCTTCACAGGCAGATTACGAGAATCCGGGAGCTGGGCTGCGGAGCCGGCGCCGTGGTGAACCCGGCAACGCCACTGGCAGCGGTAGAGGAAGTTGCGCCTGACCTGGATCTGCTTCTGATCATGAGCGTGAACCCTGGCTTTGGCGGCCAGCGCTTCATTCCGGGTTCGGCAAACAGGATCCGCCGTGCGCGCGCGTTGCTGAAGTCGAGTGGCAGCCGTGCAGTTCTGGAAGTTGACGGCGGCATCAGTCGGGAGACCATCGGGAACTGTGCTGCAGCGGGTGCAGACACATTCGTTGCCGGCAACGCCATATTCTCGGCAAGCGATCCGGCGGCCGAGATAACGAAGCTGCGCGAGCTGGCGCAATCGGCTGTAACTGCTGCTGGCACCAGTCGTACGGAAAGCATGGGGAGCGCACGCACATGACGATGCGGCAGCAGTGGGGAGTGGTTGGAACCGTAGTGCTGATTCTTGCGGCAGGGCTGTGGGCTGCCATGCACTTTCTGGGAGATGAGCTCTTCCCCGTAACGGTGGGTTCGGAGGCACCCGAGTTCGCGGCCATGACGATGGACGCGCAGCCGCGTGAGATGTCGCTTGCCGAACATGAAGGGAAACTCGTGCTGCTGAACATCTGGGCAACGTGGTGCGGCCCGTGCCGCCAGGAGATGCCGAGCATCGAGCGCCTCCACCAGCGGTTTGCCAACCACGGGCTGCAGGTTATCGCGGTGAGTATCGACAACGCGGGTATGGAGCAGACTATCCGCGACTTCGTGGACGAACTGGACCTCACGTTTCAGATTCTCCACGATCCGATGAACAGGATCTCCACTCGTTACCAGGTGACGGGCTACCCGGAAACCTTCCTGATCGATCGTGACGGGGTGATACGCAAGAAGGTGATTGGTGAGGCGGACTGGAGTTCGCCCGAGAATCAGGCTCTGATAGCGGCGCTGCTGGGTGTGTCGCCTGAGGAAGCGGTTGTGGAGTTGTCGACAGGCGAAGCAGTGAATCGAGTGGCCCGGTAGAGAGGAGATGGCTCCCGACTTTCCCAGGATTTTCCTGCGATTACGCAGGCTTGTAACAGAGGCGTTCACGGAGCGGCTGGCGTACAAGCTGGCGGCGCTGCTTGTTGCGTTCGTGCTCTGGCTTACGCTGCGTGCCGAGAATCCGATGGATGGCGATGTGCCCGTGAGGCTGGAGCTTGCGCTGGACAGCTCGCTGTCACTGCTTGGCCCCAGCCCGTCCATAACGGCGTACGTGGTAGGAAGCAGCAGGGCGCTCAACCGGCTGGCATTCGATCCGCCGGTCGTGAGGCGTACCTTCGGGGCGGACACGCCCGATTCGGTGGAAGTGGAGCTTACGAATGAAGACGTGCTGATGCCGCCGGGCGTAAATGCCACCGTGCGGAGCGTGCAGCCGCGCAGAGTGCTCTTGCGGTTCGTGCCGAGCATGACCAGGCGCGTGCCGGTGATATCGTCACTCACGTTCCGTCCCGCCACCGGTGTTCGCATTACCGGAGCGGCGGTGTTCGCACCGGATAGCGTTACTGTCACCGGCTCCCGCCGCGTGGTGCTGGCACTAAGCGGAGTGCCCACGATAGACACGACCCTGGTGGTGCGCAGCGGCGATCCGCTGCTTATTCCGCTGGATACCGGTGCCGTAGCGGTGAGTGTATCGCCAGGCTACGTGCGACTTCAGGTTCCCGTGGAGCTCGATTCCACTGCGAACTTCTTTCAGCTGTTCCTTCCATTTCGCACCCGATGAGCGGTGGCGTGCTCCGCGTACTGGGCGTGGAGACCTCGTGTGATGAAACCTCCGCGAGCGTAGTGGAGGGAAGCGGAGGCAGCGTGAGGCAGCGCTCCCTGGTGATACTCTCGCAGGACATTCACCGAGTGTTCGGCGGCGTGGTTCCGGAGATTGCCTCACGGCAGCACCTGACGGCTGTTGTACCGGTGGTCAAACGGGCGCTCGACGATGCCGGACTTTCGCTTGGCGAGATCGATGCAGTTGCGGTGACGTACGCGCCGGGCCTCGTGGGTGCGCTCCTGGTTGGTGTGAGCTATGCGAAGGCGCTCGCCTACGCTGCAGACAGGCCGCTCGTGGCCGTGCATCACATGGAAGGGCACCTGTTCGCACCGTCGCTCGAGTCGCCTGATGCAAAGCCACCGTTCACCGCCCTGCTGGTGTCGGGAGGGCACACTTTGCTCCTCGATGTTCCGGAATGGGGGCGCTACCGGCTGCTCGGCGCCACACGCGACGACGCCGCCGGCGAGGCATTCGACAAGGTGGCGAAGCTGCTGGGTCTCCCGTATCCGGGCGGGCGCCACGTCGAGGAACTTGCCAGGGATGGGGACGGCAGCGTCCATCGCTTCGCGCGCCCCATGCTTCGGCGTGACCAGCGGCCCGGAGACGCAGACTATTACGACGTGTCGTTCAGCGGTATCAAGACCGCCGTGCTGAATGCGGTTCGGTCTGCCACGGACCTCGAGAGCCAGAAGGCGCACCTGGCCCGCGGGTTCCAGGATGCCGTTATTGAAACCCTGGTGGAGAAAACCGCCCGGGCCGTTGAGCAGTTCGATCGCCCGCGCGTCGTGCTGGGCGGAGGTGTGGCGTGCAATACGGCACTTGTCAGCGCCATGCGCGAGAGGCTCGCCAGCAGCGGCGTAACGGTGCATGCTCCCTCACCCAGGCTCGCAACCGACAACGCCGCCATGATTGCGCGCGCAGGTATCTTTCGCCTCGAAAATGGCGAATCAGCGGGACCCGATTTGAGTGCTCACGCTTCCATGCCACTGCCCGGCCTCGAGCCGGCTGCCTGACAGATTGCCGTCGGCCTACAGGAACACATGATCCAGTCCCCGATCGTCCATCAGCCCACCGTCCTGAACCTTGGCTTTCTGGAGCTCACAGGCTTCGGGATCGCCGTGCTGCTTGCGTTCGTGATTTCGCAGATCATTGCGCAGTCCGAGCTTCGCCGCCGCGGCCACGAACACGAAGCGGAATCCATTCCGGATCTCATCCTCGCCGCAGTACTCGGCACCGTGATCGGGGGCAAGCTGTACTACGCCGTTCTAACGGGTGACTGGAGCAGCCTGCTGAGCCGCGCGGGCCTCGTGTTCTGGGGCGGGCTGCTTGGCGGAATTGTCATTACCGGAATCGTGGTTTGGCGGAAGAAGCTGGTGGTATGGAGAATTGCAGACGTTGCCGGTATCTGCATTGCGGCCGGCTATGCAATCGGACGCACAGGCTGCTGGACCGTGGGTGACGATTACGGACGGCCGTGGAATGGTCCGCTGGCCGTGGAGTTCCCCAACGGGGCGCCGCCGTCAACCGCAGCAAACATGCAGAACTACTTCGGCGTGCCGATCGCCGAGGGAGTGGCGCCGAACGAGGTGCTGGCCGTTCACCCGACGCAGCTGTACGAAACCGTGATGGGTTTCCTGATGTTCCTCATCCTGTGGCGCATGCGCAACCATAAGCACGCGGAAGGATGGCTGTTCGGCGCCTACTGCATCCTGGCTGGAGTGGAACGTTTCATCGTGGAGTTCTTCCGCGCAAAGGACGATCGCTTTTTCGGCGCTTTCACCACGGCGCAGCTGATTGCAATCGGATTCGTGGTGGCGGGCGCGGTGATCATCACCATGCGGAGCAGCATCGGCAACGGACGCAAGGGCATCTACGGGGAAGCCGCCGCGGCCTGACGAGCAAGCGAGCCACGGCCTGACGAGCAAGCGAGCCGCCGCATGGCGAGCACACCTCCGAAGACATCGCCTGCGGTGTGCTACACCCGCTGTCTCCGGCCCCCGCCCCACTTCATCCACGAAGGCGTCGCCCGCCACTCGCGCGCTACCATGCTGCCACCGCGCAGCATGGTTGGCTCCTCCACCGTCACGAACGCACTCCTGTCATGGCGGTCCACGATATCCAGAACCTTGTCGATCTGGGCGCGATGCACGGCCACGTGCACGATCTCAACGTTCCCCTCGCGGCCGAAGCCGCTGAACTCGGTTACCCCGTGGCCAACGTCCCGCAGCCCTTCGGCAATCTCCACCCCGGCTGCGCGCGACACGATTCGCACCGTGGCCCAGCCATACGCCACTGCCTGCTCGATAGACACTCCAACGAAAGTTCCTGCCGCGTAGCCCGCCGCATAGCCAAGCACGTGGAGCGCACTGTCGACGTGTGCAATGGCGCTCGCAACGGCGAAGATCCAGATCAGCGCCTGGAAAAATCCAAGACCCGCCGCGAAAAAGCGACGGCCGCGAACGGCGAAGAGCACACGCATGGTGTCGCACGACACGTCCACGATGCGAAGCAGGAAGATGAGCAGAGCACCCATCGGGGTGGCGAACAGCGCGTCCAGCTCTACCATGACTCGATTGTGTTAGCGAAAAGGGTTGTGCCGGATGATAAGCTCCGAGGGAGACAATTGGAGCGGCACCAGGAGGCGCATTCAAGAGCGGCAGCAATCGCGGCAGCGAGTGCCGACTGCCGCGATTCTCCGACTACTCCGATATACCGGATTGCACTCGCTCCAGTACCACCACGGCCATCGCGCTTCGCTCATCGTGCGTGATGGTAACCCAGGCCTTGTTGGCGCCGAGTCTTGCCGCTGCACTTGCCGCCACTCCGTGAAGCCGCAGCGTTGGACGTCCGTCCGGCGCGCCGAACACCTCGAGCTCCTTCCAGCTCATCTGGCGAGCCGCGGAATCGGCGGACAACGCCTTGAAGGCCGCCTCCTTGGCAGCGAAACGCCCGGCAAAGTGCCTGGCAGGCTCCGCTCTTCGCGCCGCGTAACTGCGCTCCTCGTCCGTGAAGAGCTTCCTGAGAGCGCGCTCACCGTGACGATCTATCAACCTGGCAACTCGCCCGATTTCCACGAGGTCAATTCCAAGTCCCACGATCACTTCCCTGCTCTCCATCGGCGTGCAGGGCCCCTGGCGTCAGGTTCCGAACGCGGAAACTCCTCGAGCACCGGCATCGCGCGAAGCCATGCACGCTCCGCCTGCGTGAATGCATTCGCCACGGCGTCACGCCAACTGCGCCAGGCTGTAAATGCGCGCTCCGGTGCTGCCTCACGCGCGCCCGCGGACGCGGCGTCCAGTTCATCGAGCGCGCTGAACAGCGGCGCAGCGTATTCCTCCAGCTCCGCACCAAGTGCACGCCTGTCGGCCGGTTCATTCCTGAAGCGCTCGCTGGCAAAGGCATCGAGCGCGCGTAGTACGCCGGCACGAAGCTCACCGGCAGATACCGCCTCGAGCTTCCGCCTCACGTCTGAAGCTTCCTGCAACCGGAGCCTTGCCGCGAGAAAGGGAGCAAAAAAGCGATCGTGATCCTCGCCGGGTGCGGCACGACGCGAGCCGGCCACACGCGAAGAGCGCATCACCTCACCCACTGAACACACGGCGGTCTCCAGATAACCCGACAACGCTGCCAGGTTGTCACCATCTGAAATCGTGAGGCTTTCCCCCGACTCCAGGCGAAGCACCAGTGCACCCGCCGAAAGCTGCGCGCCGGCCAGCATGCGCACGGGCAGGTACAGCGACGTCGGCACTTCGCCTTCCCCGGAAACGAAGGCCAGCTGCCCACCATCGAGCGTCACGCGATACCTGCCCGATAGCTCTCGCCCTCCTGCAGAACCATGCACGGAGGCACGAACCACGTTCTGCTCGCCTGCGGCGTACACCGCGTCAGGCATGGCTGGCAACCGTATCGGGGTCGTCTGACGTCACACGGTCAATTGCCGCGAGCACCGCTTCGGTATCTGACAGATCCTCGAACACCGAAGCGGGCGCACACGCCGCAAGCTCTGCCCGGCTGTACCGACCCGTGGCAACCGCCATCGCACGTGCACCGATCCCCTGCCCGCAATACACATCCGCGGGTGTGTCGCCGATGATGAGCATGCGTGAGGCACGAATCTCTCTCTGCGCAATCGAGGATGCACGCTGCCGCGCAATCGCAGGAAGCTCCGGGCGGTGGTGGTGGTCAGACCCGAACGCTCCAAACGCGAACCTGTCAGGATTCAGGCCCGCAGCAGACAGCTTCACTCGGGCACCGTCATGAATGTTCCCGGTGAGCAACCCCATCAGCACGTCGCTGCGCGCCTCGAGCGCATCCATCAGCTCCGGCACTCCGGCAAAAAGATGCGGCCGCGAGGCTTCCTCGCTCACTGCCTCACGAAGTCGCGCGAGGTAGCTGTCGAGCAGCTGGGTCAGGTGACTGTCCACATGCTCTTCGCTGAAGCCTTCTCCAACCATCAGCTCACGCGCGATCTGCGGGTCAGTCTTGCCGTCGTAGCGATAGGCCGAATCTCCGGCAGTACCGAACGTCTCGACGAGCGCGCCTTCCATGGCTCGCCGCCCGGCTCCGTCGCTCCAGAGCAGTGTTCCGTCAATGTCGAACAGGATTACCCTCATGCAACTCCCCCAGTTCAGTTCGCCGCCTGGGGCGCTGCTACCGACAGCGACACCTTCGGAGAACGGCGAACCAGTACGATCCCAATGAGAATGAGCAGCGCACCCACAACCTGCCAGCCGGTAGGTACCTCGCCGAGCATCGGCCATGCGACCAGCAGCGCTATTGCGGGCTGAAGGTTCGCAAACATGGCCGTGTGGGTTGGCCCGATCAACCGCACGCCGCGGTACCAGATAACATAGGACACCACCAGCGCCATCAACCCGCTGTACACTATGGCACTCCAGCCGGCGAACGACAGCTCCGCCCACTGCGTTGCCATCAGCCGTGGAAACGCTACCGCCGAGACGAACATCGTGCCGCTCCACATGGTTATTGCGTGAAGCTTCATGCCATCTATACGACGGGTGTACGGCGTTAGCAGCACAGTGTACAGCGCCCAGCAAACCGCGGCTCCGAACACCAGTGCAGCGCCAATCAGTGTACTCGAATCGCCGGATGTTCGCTGTCCTCCATAAACGATAAGTCCGATACCGGCCATCGAAAGCGCAATGCCGGAAGCACCAGCCCCGCTGATACGCTCCGTTCCGCGAATTCGCCCGAGTACAGCGGTGATTGCGGGCACCGCTGCCAGGATCAGGGACGCACTGCCGGCCTTGATCAGCGCGATTCCCTCCACGAAGGCCCACTGGTAAACGCCGTTCCCCAAAAGCCCGAGTGCGAGCAGGGCCACGGTATCGCGTGGGGACGGCCAGCGTCCGCGCATGGCGAGAGCGAGTATAACGAGCGCGGCCGACGCGAGGATCATCCGCGCGCCGGTAAATGCAACTGGAACTATGGCGGTGGTGCCGAACTTCACGACGGCGAAGTTCACGCCCCATATCGTCGCCATTAATGCGAGCAGGGCATCCGTCAACCAGACGCCCGACCGCGCGCCGCTCTGTGCGTGGTCGGGCTGGTGGGCGCCCTCTTTGTTAGAGGACATATCCGGAAGCTAGCCGCCCCCGGGTGGCCGAGGGAACGAGCTCAGCGGCTCCAAAAAGGGGGTGTCTGCATTCCTGGGTTCGGTTGTTAGCTTGCCGCCCATGCATGTGGCCTTCGCACTCTTCGCCGACGCGGCGAACCTGTCCCAGGAGGGGAAGCTCAACATCCTCGGCGTGTTCGATGCCGTGCAGGTGGGTCATACTCCTGCAGTGCATCCGCGCGCACACCTGGTGGTTCGGCTGAAGGCCACCAGCGCGGACGCGGGCGTGCATCAGCTGCTGTTCCAGTGGGTGGATCCGGAAGGCGAGGAGCTGTGGAGCAGCGACGGAGAGCTGGAGGTTGGAACGCCGCCACCAGGGCTGGACGAGATGGACATGCCGGTGATCGTGGCGGTGGATCTACCGATATCAACGGCGGGGCACTACGAGATGCGGATTGCGCTGGATGGAGTGCCGGCGGCCGAGATAAGGCTGGACGTGCATGACGCCTCGCGGCTGGGAATGGTGCCAAGAGCGAGCGGGCTGGTGTCGTAAGGCAAGCCGACGCGGCACGCACCGTGAGCAGACGTGCCCACAGGTCGCGCGGGCACGTCTGCTGAAAAACATCCCTGCCCTACCAGATGCGCATCAGCGCCAGGATCACTTCGCTCGATCCGCCTGACGTCTGAAGGCTCGGCGCACCGCGTTGCGGAATCCGCCACCCGAGCTCCTCGATTTCCCGCTTGCGCAGCCTGTACTCGAAGCTTGCGGCCGGCTCGCTTACTCCCTCCAGGGCACGCGCACGACTGAGCGCTAGCCCGCTGCCCTGTGATGCAATACTGGCCTGCGGAGGGCTGAGCAGCCCGCTGCCACTCACCACCAGCGTTGCCGTTGTCCCCTCGGTGGGCGCCTGATGAGTAGCGGTCAGCACGAAGTACTGATTGCTCGGAGCTCCCGCCAGGCAAAGTGCGCCAAGTTGTGCAAGCGTTCCCTGCACCACTTCCCCAGGCTTGAGAGTTCTCTTGCCCGAGGAGCCGCACGAGGGTGCCGTGTTCCCCTGAAGTGACGAGAGAATCGATGCGTCATCTGCGCCAATGCGGAAGCGAACGTGCGCAGAGCCACCTGCCTTGATATCAACGGTGCTGGTCTCCCCGTTCGAGAGCGGAATCGTTTTCAGAGTGGAGAGGTTCAGTTCGTCCATTATGTCGTGCATGTCCCAGCTCTTGTGCCTGAACTTCTCCTCAACCGGATTGGTGCTCTGGAAGCGATCGGCCGCGTTGGCAACCGCCCAGTCTGCAACCCACTGCCGGGTTGACGTGCCGAACGCGGCATCCAGGTTGGCAAAACCAACGGTGGGAGCACCGGAGAGTGCCTGCCAGAATGCCGGGTTGTTCCGACCGGCGCGATCGGCAGCGTAGCGCAGGAAGCTCCAGGTGGCGCCGCGCGTTGCGAGATTGTCATCCATTTCGTAGGGCGACTCGCTGGAAGGAGTTTCCATGTACTTCGCGAGCCGGCCGAAATTGCCGCCACCATACATGTTGAACGCGGAGACCTGAGTCGCCCTGCTCCGAAGTTTTTCCACGTTCAGGCGCTGGCCGGGGCCAAGTCCCGCCGCCTCGTAGAACAACATCTCCTCGGCAATATGACTCAGTCCCTCGTTGAGCCAGATGGTCTCGAACTCGCTCGCGTCGGACTCGAAGAGGCGTCGTGAGGCGTTTATGAGGTGCTGGAACTCATGCCCTACCGTCGCAATCGTACGCGACATAACGAACTCGCTCGTTCGCTTGTTGCCATTCACCGCACCCTCGGGGTCCGGCGCCAGCATGTAGAACATCTCGGCCTGGTTGCTCGCCTGGCAGCCCTGCAGGCCATTCCGGGATTCCGTGGGGAAAAGGTCGCGAGAGAAGAAGAACCCGGCAACGAAGGACTGCGAGCCGCGCGCCGTGAGTTCATTCACCGCGCTCGTGTACAGGATTACCACCCGCTCGTTCCCATCAACGTCCCGCGGATTGCCGAACGCGCTCGTGACTACCGGGTAGACGAGTGTGTCGAACGTTACCGCTATGTGCCTGTACTGAGCGTCCGTAAATCCGCCGGCGGGATTGTTCAGGTCTTCGGCGATTATCGCATGGTCGGAAGCCGTCACAATGCGTGCGTCACGCAGCGTGGGCATGCTGCACGCCTGCGTGGAACTCACGTTGAACTGCAGGCGTCCGCCTACACTCAGCCGGAAAGTGTCGCGCAGCGCGCCTGCCTTGACCTCGATTCGCGCCATGCCCGCAGCCACGCCGTACACCATGCCGCGTTGGTCTACCGTGGCAATCTGCGTGTCTAGAGAGGTAAAGGTGACACCGCTCACCGATACCGGTTCCCCATTGGCGCTAACGCCCGAGACGCTGAGCATCACGGAGTCACCCACTTCCAGGGCAACAGCGGGGGAACTCACACGAAGGGCAGTGGCGTCGCCTGGCGAAGTAGGCCCGTCGCTGCACGAGAGCATGCCGGCGAGTGCAAGCAGCGCAAGTAAAACCGGGGCACGCATTCGGATCGTCATTCCACTTGTCACAATGGTCTCGCCAGGCAGCGCCGACCTGTGCAGTGCACACTCGGCCTTACTCCGGCATACAAGAGCAGAACCCCTGCCACCGCACCGCTCAGGTCGCCAGGAATCGCCACCAACCGGTCTGTACAGCCGAGTTCGGCTGGATCTTCACACGGGCGCAGCCGATGAGCCGAGCCAACGTTCGGATACTACCCCTGAAATCAGGAATCGGCGATACCCGGCACCCTGTTGCGCCCGCGCGCCAGCGTTACCGCACGCTCCAGGGCGCCTTCCAGTGCGTCTCCACCCAATGCTGCCAGCGCCAGCCGCTCACCGATGTTCGGCACACGCTCCGGCTCGGACGCCTCCGGGAGCGGGCTCACCGCGAAAACCACATCCCCGTCCAGTAGCGAGCCGGCCGGGCGCAGCCGCCTGTAAAGCGCCCCGGCAGACGCTCGAGCAAGCTCCTGCAGCTCCACCCGCGGAACCGGGCGGTCTACCGCCACCACGCACAGCGTGGTGTTCCTGCCAGTCGCGTCTGCCAGGCTCCCGCCACCGCCGCCATCGCCCGCAGAAGCCAGAAGCCGGCTGGTATCCGCGAACCCGCCTTCCGGGTTCCGCGCCCCCGCAATGATCCGCCCATCTGCTGACAGCACATCACCGAAAGCGTTCACCACGGCCATTGCCAGCACCCGTATACCCGATCCTTCGGCTTCCGAGATCCCGAATCCGCCCTTCATCATTCCGCCTGCACCGAGTGCCTTTCCCACCGTGGCGCCGGTGCCAGCACCGACGCTCCCTTCCTCGATTCCCGTAGCCCGCGCACTCTCCGCCGCACTCACCGCCATCTCGGCCGTCGGGCGCGCTGCGAAGCTGCCGAAAGCCAGGTCGAAGATCACAGCCGCAGGCACTATGGGAACCACGCCGCCTCCCACGTCGAACCCCTGGCCGCGCTTCTCCAGCCAGACCATCAGGCCCCCTGTCGCGTCCAGGCCGTACGCGGAGCCGCCCGTGAGGAAAATTGCGTCTGTCCTGTCTACCAGGTGGTCAGGACGCAGCGCGTACAGCTCGCGCGTTCCGGTTGCACGTCCAAGTACATGGCAAGCCGCGCGAAAGGGGCCGCGCTCACCCAGGATGACGGTGCAACCCGTTCCACCTTCGTGATCCGTGGCGTGTCCGACGAGAATTCCGTGAGAAGCGTGCATTGCCTCAGAACCTCCACGTACGGAACAGGTCGAATGTCCATTGCTGCGGGGTAGGTGCAAAGCCCCGAGCTGCGTCCGTGGTTCTGCAGTACAGCGCACTGGCACCCGGTTCCACACCGGCAGAGAAGATCAGCACCTGGCTCAACCTGTAGTCCAGCTTCACGCCCAGCGATCCGGCAAAGTCCGTAGCCCGGAATCCTCGTCCGTAGGCTGCGTCAACTACCTGGCACAGGCCGGCGTCCAGCGACACGAAAGCACGGTCGGACACCTGCAGACCCAACCCCAGTCGTGAGCCGGCGAGCAACGTTTGCGAAGCATCGCCAAAGCCCGACTCGGCGTAATCCAGGCCACCGGTCTGGAACGTTACGTAGTCGAAGAGCCCGCCCGCCGCACGATCGGTGAGGTAGCTGCCTAGCGACGAAATGGCGAGCGCGGTTGCCGTCTGCTGATTCGATCGCTGAACGCCGCCAACCTGCAGGCTTGGTACGCCGAGCACGAGGTAGCTGAGCGCGTCTGATTCGGTGAGACGAGTGTCATCGGCACCCTGCAGGTTCAGTTCGGGATCGGCGAGCGTACCGCCAATGGTTGCGCGAATGCGAACGTCAGGCTGTGCTGCACGCGGATCCACGCGCCTGACGGTGTACAGTGCGCGAATATCCAGCGCAGGATTGAACTCCGGTTCGCCGAAGAAGCGAACTGTTCCCTGCTCGATCTCGAATGTGCGCTGCACAACGCCGAAGTTCAGGCGGTAAGTGCCGCGATCGGCGGTAAGGGCGCCATCCAGCGCAAGCCGCTCGATCGTCTGTCCGCCGGTTCGGCCTGCGGCGGTTGCACTCGTGAGGCGAAGCCGGCCGCCAAGACTTACATTCGCTTCCGGCCCGCGCAGCCACACTTCATCACCCATCACGACGTCCACGTCGCGCAGGGTAAGGTTGGTCACGGAAGACGGAGCAGCCGGCAGCAGCGTGCGATTTTCCACACGCGTGGTGTCGACGATCGTGTAAAGCTCCGGATCGTCCAGGGCAATTACCTGCTTCCCGGTTAGCTCCGGCAGGTAAACCGTGCCGCGTTCAACCCGCACTCCGCCCGTGAGAACCAGCGCGTCCAGCGGGCCCCGCATTCGCAGGTTAGGCGTGGTGGATACGTCCAGGTCTGCGAGCCGCGGCAAGCCTACAACGTGAAAATCCCTGAGCTGCAGTTCCAGGCCCAGGCGTGGCAGTGCATCGGAGGGAAAGCCGATGCCACCACGCAGAAGCAGCGAAGACGTGCGTTGCTCGCCGCTGGTCGCGGTAACGGACACCACGTCCAGGCTGTCGCCCAGGAATCGAAGGTCGGCGTTCACGTTGCTGACCCGTACGGAACCCAGCGCTGGTATCGTGGCCGCTCCACCTGCCACCGCCAGCGCGCCGTCCAGGCGTGGTGAGAAGGGCGTGCCATCGAGCCGAGCATCAATGGTGAACATGCCGGTTGCGTCGCGCATACCGGGCACGAACGGCTCGATCGCGGCCAGCCCAACCTGCTGAGCCTGCACATATCCGCTCAGAGGTTCATCGAGAATTCTCTGTTCACGCGGGAGCAGCGACAGGTCCATCGGTATGTCAGCGCGAGCCCGAAGGAGCACGGTGTCTTCGCGCGCGAGCGCAACCTCGGTCGTGAGGCGGTTGTGGTCGTAGTCGCCACGCAGCCTGAGCTCACTGATCTGCAGGTCGCCAACACGGGTGCCGAGTGTACGTCCGTCGAACACGTACCTGGGAGCGTCCCGAACGCCTCGCGCCAGAAGCGTCAGGCTCACCGTGCCGTCCAGCGGCACAGGTACCTGCGCAACGGAGCCCACATCCTTGAGTGGCACGCGATCGGCTATGAGTACCGCGTTCAGCGAGTCGATTACAGGAATGGAGCCCGCTGCGAGGAGGCGCGCGTCACCCGGGCCCCGAAGCGCCAGGGTGTCAACCACGAGGCCCGAACGCGCAGACACGATCGTTGAAGGACGCTCCAGCTCCCAGGCATTCTCGGCGCTTCCCGGCGAGCGCACCCGCGCAACGAGAGAGTCAATGTAGAACCGGGTGGTGTTCTGCTCCTCGCCTGTGAAAGCTGCCGACGCGTGAACTGAGGCATCTGTCGAGAGATCGGCATCCAGCCACACGCGACCCTCGCCCGGCTCATCCAGGCGCAGCCGGCCAGTTGCCGAGGCGATGTCGAAGCGACCTATCACGCCGGTATCCGCACGAACGCTCACCGTTCCGCTCGGCGAACCGCGCAGGTCGTGAATGAGTGCTTCTCCGGTGAGTCGAGCGGCGCGAATGCCGGGCGCGGTGAGGCTGCGTGCTGCAATGCCAGCACGGAGGGTGAGCCCTTCGGTTAGCCCGGTAGTGGCCGTGCTCTCAGGCACAACTGCATTCGCCAGCGTTCCGTGCAGCAGGGCGTTCAGCCGGATGCTTCCGGAAATGGTGTCAGACGGCGCCGCGTCAGGCGCTTCAGCGCCGGCATCGTGCGCGAGGTAGCGCCGCCAGGCCTGAAGAGAGTCGGACATCACCTGAACCGCCAGCGAGTCGTTCACACCGGGCGCAATGCCCAGGGCGCCACCTGCACTCGCGATGGCAACTTCACTGCGAAGTGAGAGGGTATCCACATACATCCTGCCGTTGCCAAACCGCAGTGCTGCCGAACCGGTGTCTATGCCGATGCGGTCCAGGAACGACGGAAACAGGATTGCGCTGATCTGCCCGGCCATGTCGGCGCCTGACGACCCCGATACCTCGCCCTGCACCTTCGTCGTGATGGACGTGGGCGGAATGTCCAGGCGATCGAGCAAGGTGGAGAAGTCCACCCCTTCCAGCGCCATGCTGCCCGAGGCCGCGTAAGCGGGAGCCTCGCCGTCAATGACCGCATCGAGCTCGAGAGTGCCGGAAATACCCGTGAGGCGGCCGCGAACGGCCAGGTCTGCAATGGTTCCCTGTACTTCCAGTGGGCCACTGAAGCTTCCGCGCAGTGGTACGGCGGGATACGAGCGTGAGAGTGTGGTAAAGGAAAGCGGCGCCGCCTGGAGCGAAAGGTCGTAGCGCACGTACGACTCCTCCAGCGTAACGCGCCCTGCACCGGTGAAGTGGCTGCGAGGATTCCCTTCGTCCGAGTGAACCATGGCAAGGTCACTCACGTAAAGATCCGTCCAGATGGAATCGAGTATCGCGGTTCCGGCAACCATGCCGCGCAGTCGCGGAAACTGCTCGTTCAGGAATTGCGCGGTACGCAGGTCGAAGCTCTGGAAGTCCACGCTGAATCCGCGAAAGACAGCGTCGGCCGGGCTCGTTATGTCCAGCATTCCCTTGCCGCCGCCGCGCGTTATCGCGCCGGGAACGTTTGCATCCCGGAAGACGATCACCCCGGTGTCCACACGGAATCGATCCAGCGGGCCACCAGGCCCGCGCACCTCTCCGGTAAGCGTACCGCGCCATGGCAACGGGAATGGACCACCACCAAGCGTCTCCAGCAACGCGAAGTCCACCGGGTCCAGGCGCAGGTTCACTTCCGACACGATCAGTTCCGGTGCACCAACTCCGTACGTCATGGTGCCGCGCAGTCGCGATCCGGTGGACCTCACGTCCATGTCGCTGAGCGCGTATTCCACTATGCCCAGGTCGTTCTCGTTGTTCCTGATGTGCAGCAGGGTGGAACCGCCTCCCTCACGCGGGAGTGTGCCATAGATCCACGCAACATCTGCAAGACTTACCGAGTCACCGCGGACACGGATGTCATAGCGAACGGGCAGGTCGCTTCCCCAAACGATGCGGCCTTCGGCGCTGCCGAACGAGCCCGGCAGCGCGAATCGCTCGACATCCAGTATCACAGAGTCGCCGCGCACCTGAACGTCGCCGCGAATGTCGCGAACGTCGAACGGCGGATCGTGCTCCACCACGTTCATTGCTGCGATAACGAACCGCTGCCCCGCGGAGTCCGGATGCGAGATTCGCGCGTGTCTCAGGCTCGCGTCCAGGTCGCTCCAGCGCCAGCGTCTCACATAGCCTGTGTCGGCCATGCGAATGTCTTCGTCATCGCGTGCGAGTGCAAACGCAATCGCGCTGTCGCGTGCGGCGCCCGACAGGGAGCGATTGGGACGCCACGGCATTGCCAGCGTGAACTCACCGCCGTTGATCACCACCGAATCGGCAACGATCACGTCGCCAAGGCTGCCCCTTGGTCTCCTGGGCGCACCGGGGTCCCGCCTCCCGAACACCCGGCGGAAATTCCATTCACCATCCGCTCCACGAGCGAGCTTCACGACGGGTCGCTCCACCTCCACATGGCTGATCAGCAGTCGCCGGTCGAGGATGTCCCTGGGGTCGTACTGGAGGCGAATGGGACCGGTTGCAACGAAGATGGAATCCGTGGGGTCGCGCAGCTCCAGGGAGTCTATCGTAAGCTCGGTGAGCAGGTTGCCGCCGATCTCGCCGATGTGAATGCGACCGT
The DNA here is from genome assembly GCA_035306065.1 of Gemmatimonadales bacterium. GTDB lineage: Bacteria > Gemmatimonadota > Gemmatimonadetes > Gemmatimonadales > Gemmatimonadaceae > JBBQHX01. The sequence goes on from DATGOL010000078.1 coordinate 39,542, forward strand.
TCAGGGAGCTGTTGAGCTGCGCCATCACGGCCCGCCGCACGAGCCCGCGACCGTACGGAGTTTGCGTGAGCGTTGCGGCGGCCACGATCACGAGTATGCCGATCACACCCAGCACAGCAGCACTGGCGAGCACCACAGCTCGACGCCTCGTCACTGGCGTGCCCTCACTGCGCGACAGTCATGCGAACACACAACCAGCGCCGGCCATTGTATGCACAATGGGCGGCGAACTCGCTGTACACTGCATGCCGGCTGACAGGTGGCTGTTGCAATTCAGTAACTGGACGTGATCGGCCTTCTGAAGTGCCGCGTCAGAATGCCTGTCCGATGGAAAAGTGGAACGTGAGGTTCCGAAAGAAACCCCTGCGCGACTCAGGCTGAAACGCCGCCGGACACGGACCATCTGCCTGCTCGTAGATGGCTCGGCCGTTCACCACTTCCACAACCGTTGCCGGGATCGTATTACCGGGACTGACGCAATAGAGCGGCGCAACTGATCCGGTGAGCGCTTCGTCGAAATATGCGACTCCCCGCTGCAGGTCATAGGGGTTGTACCCTACATCGAAGCGGATCGGTCCTACCGGAGATCTGGCGCGAAGTCCGACACCTGGCGTCCACCTCAGCTGACTGAAGCCCAGGTTGAAGGACGAACTGCCGCGGTTCCACACCTCGCCAACGTCCAGGAACGTTGTGAGCTGAATCAGGTCGCGCAGTACGGGCGAGGGGAATCGCAGCTCGAGGTTGCCAACCAGCGCCGCGTTTCCACCGGTTGCCACCGTACGATCGTAGTCGTTCACGGGCGATGCTCGCAGGTAGGTTTCCTGCGCTCCGCCTGCCACGGTGCTGTCGAACGCCACGTAACCGCGCGCCAGGTACACAATCGGGCCCAGCTCGTTCTGCCGAAAACCGCGTACGGAGTTCGGTCCGCCGCCGTACAGGCGCTCCTGCGGCGGCACGAAGTCGTTGCTTACCGCACTGAAGGTGGAACCGAGCAGAATGCCGAGCCTGACGCGTGCCGCCACGATCCACTCGGGCGCTATGGAGTGGTAGCCTGCAACGCTCCCCTGGATGACGTTGAAGCCCTGGCCCGACTCAGAACCAACGGCAACGGAAGAGTGTCGCCAGTCCAGGCGCGCCACTGTTCCCTGCGATGGATTAACCGGGTTGTCCGTACGACCCCGTTCTGCCGCAAACGAGAGCACGGCCAGGCGCTGATTCTGCTGAACGCTGGCGCGATCGTCTTCCGAGCACAGGTTGAACACTGCACAGAAAAACGCGGGCTGCGCATGGGTACGGCCGTACTCCAGGCTGTAGACACCCGTAACCGGCACCTCGGAGCCAAGTCCGTTCTGCCATACCCTTGTGAGCGAGACGGCAACGGGAGTGTTGCGCATGTACGCGCGGTATTCCGACCTGCGCTCGCTGTACAGTGTGATTGCCGGCGGCGTGCGAAGCCCCAGCAATCGCGGCTGCCTGAACGTTGCGCCGACGTAATAGTTCAGCGTATCGCTGTACGGGTCGTCGCGAATCTGCGGGAAACAGAGTTCGGGGGCGAAATCTCCGGGTGCACCAATGCCGATCTTCGAAACGCGTCCGGCCAGTTCCAGCCTGCGTGCACCGCCCAGGAAGTTCACGTTGGTGTAGTCACCCTGGGTTCGGAGACAATCCAGGGTTCCGTAACCAACGCCAACGCGCGCAGTGTGCATGGGTGCTTCAACGACCCGGACGATCACGCCAACGGAACTGTCGGCGAAGCCCCGTGCGAAGCCCGAATCGAGGCTGATCTCAACGCGCTCGAACGCGTCCGTCAGGTAGAGGTCGCGCTGCCCCTGAACCAGCTGACGTTCGTTGTAGAGTGAACTGTCTCGCACGCGCAGGAGCCGCCTTACGGTGGCTGGCGACATCTGCGGTTCCATGCCGGCGCGCGGAGTGATCTCGACCGACACCTGTGCTATGCGAGTGAGCGGCCCGGGACTCACGTGCAGCACTGCGCTCGCAAGCTGCGCAGCGGTGTCTACCGTGAAGGTGCGTTCAACCTGTGCCCGCGGATAGCCGCGATTTCGAAGGCGACGCTCGATCGCCACACGGGCGCTGTCCAGCTTGTACTGGTCGAACCTGTCACCGACCTCGATAGGCAGGTTGTTCGTGATGCGCGCAGGCTCGGCGACATCGTGCAGGCCGGTGAAGCCAAGCGAATCGAGCGCGAGCGTCGGCCCTTCGTTCACGGCGAAAACGATGTCCATCGTGAGCGGTGCGGGGCGCTGCACGATGGTGTCTACCTGCACCTGGAAGAATCCGCTGCGACGGTAGAAGAGTATGAGGCGAGCGACGTCCAGACGGAACTGGTTCTCGTCCAGGCAGCGCTTCGTTCCAACCACATTCAGGCGTCGCCTGAGCAGGCTCGACGCTTCGGTAACTATGCCGCGCGCGAGGATGTCGTCCGAGAACGCATCATTACCGGAGAATCGCAGTGAGCGCACCTCCGTGTCACCCGGATCGCAGTAGATATCCTGCGCTTCAGCTGTGCCCGACGGAACCGTGAGTGCGACAGTGGCAACCGCGAACCAACCCGCAAGAACGGTGGGGGCGCGCCGCACAAGCGCGCGAACACTCACCCTGGTAGCCTGTTGCGCCTGGGAGTCGCCGCCTCACGCGGCGGAGCGGCGAGAAGTGGCGTGCGCTGAAGGAACAGCCTCGCGATATAGAACACCGCGAGTCCGGTGCCCAGCCCTGCGCCTATTGCCGGCAGTGCTTCTGCCGGGGAAATCTTTCGCCGATAGTAGTAGGACGGACGGTAGGCGGCGTCCGAAGACGGGGTTTCGCGAGTCATGCAGGCTGTTGGTTGTTACCGACGTGTCAAACGTGTTCAAGGATGGCACTTCCGGGACCACGCTGCTTGGCCCGCCGCTTTACGTCTGCCGCGAGCGTACCAAGGTGCTGCACAGACACCCACCGTTCCGGACGCACCACGAGGATTGCCGTGGATAGCGTGGCTATCGGATAGTCCTTCACCTCTCCGTCACGACTGGTACCCCTAAAGGTACCAGATTCCATCACTTCCTCGCTGAGCAGCTCGCCGACCACCTTGCGAAGCTGGTTGGCACATTCGTGTGCCACCAGTTCCACGCGGTTCGGTGCGCAGATCACGATGAAATCGTCGCCACCCACATGGCCCAGGAAGTCGCCCTCGAATTCACCCTCGCTGAGCACACCGCGAATACTGGCTCCGAAGCGACGTATTGCCTGGTCTGCCACGGCGAACCCGAACGTGTCTGCGAATGGCTTGAAATTATCGAAATCCAGGTAACAGAGCGCGAACGGCTTTGCCAGGGCGATCCGTCTTTGCAATTCCTCCTCGATTGCATGTCCGCCGGGGAGGCCGCTCGTGGGATTGCGATCCGCCTCGCGGCGCACGAGGCGGAGGAGCGCGACTACGCGTGCGCGCAGCTCCCGCGGATCGAATGGCTTGGCGAGGTAGTCGTCTGCACCGGCATCGAGACCGGCAACACGATCCTCCACCTCGGCCTGCGCGGTGAGGAGGAGAACGGGGATGTGCGACGTGAAGGGGTTGGCCTTGATGGCACGCGTGACCTCGACGCCCGTCATGCCGGGCATGGCGAGATCCAGGATCAGCAGGTCCGGTTCGCGCGCCTGGGCGGCGGCGAGCGCAGAGAGGCCGTCTGGTGCCAGGGCCACCTCATGGCCCGCCGACTGCAGGACATCGCGAACCATGAGGCGCATATCCTCGTGGTCGTCAGCGAAGAGCAGATAGCTCACAGTAGACGTATCTTCAACGGGCACGTAAGTTTGCCGCCCCCGGACGGCGTGTCAACCGGCGTCGTCGCCCGCGTGACTGTTTCTTGGTGCACCTGTAAGATTAGCCGCGTCGCAGCCCGAACCCGCAGGTGTGCTGTCACGCGTTTCAGACGGCCGAGCCCGCTTTGCTGATAGCAAGTCCCGGCTGAGACTGTCCATATCTCCTCAGAATTCACCCGAATGCCGCCTTCAGACGCACTTCGCGCATGGTTCCTCGGCCCCCGCGCCGAGAATGCAGAACTGCTGGAACGACTCGTAACCGAGGCGCTACGAGACCATGTGTTCTGGAGACGCAACTACCATCCGGAAGACGGCTTTACCATCCGTGAACAGGACAAGCGGCGTGAGGGTTACGAGGACGCGGTGTCCACGCTCACTCAGGAGCTCATGGGTCTGCTCGCTGAGCTCAAGCGAGGCGTGCCCTTCTACAGTGGCCGATACAAGGGACACATGGTGTTCGAGCAGACAATTGCGGCGCAGGTTGGGTATTTCGCCACGATGCTCTACAACCCCAACAATGTGTCCATCGAGGCATCGCCGGTAACGTCGCGGCTGGAGCTCGAAGTGGCGTCCCAGCTTTCACGCATGGTGGGCTACGACCCCGCAGGTGCATGGGGGCACCTCACGAGTGGCGGAACGGTTGCGAACTTCGAGGCGCTGTGGATTGCGCGAAACGTGCTCTACCTGCCGGTGGCCGCCGCCGGTGCCGCACGCGAACTGGGAGTGGAGCTGGACGTCAGGCTCCCTTCCGGCAGCTCTGCGAGGTTGTCCGAGTTGCCGCTCTCCAGGTTGCTCAATATTCGCAACTCGGACGCAATGGACCTTTGGGGTGCACTCTGGCAGGCCGCACCATCGCAGGACGTCAGGCAGGTGCTGGAGTCACACTCACTGTCTACCCTCGGCTACCAGGGATACAACCGCTACCTGTCCGAGCTGTATGACGACACGCTTCCCGAAGCGGTAGTGCTCGTGGCCGCGACAGCGCACTACTCGTGGGAGAAGATTACGCGGGCACTCGGCATTGGCTCCAACCAGCTGCTGTTCGTACCGCTGGACGATCATTTCCGCATGGACACGGAGGCGCTCTGGCTGCGCATCCTGGAACTCGCCACGAGGCGGGTGCCAATACTCGGATGCGTGAGCGTGTGCGGCACCACGGAAGAGAGTGCGGTTGACCGGCTGGATCGCGTACTCGAAGTGCGATCGCGCGCCGAGCGTGAGCTGGGAATCACCTTCCACGTGCACTCGGATGCGTGCTATGGCGGGTACGCAGCGTCCGTAATGTGGCGTGAAGACGGCACGCGGCGTTCCGTTGAGGAGTTGCGTGCGGCCACGGAATGTTCCTGGCCTGACGAGGGGGTAATGGAGTCGTTCCATGCGCTCGAGCATGCGGACTCCATAACGATTGACCCTCACAAGCTGGGGTACATTCCCTACCCTGCAGGCGCATTCCTGCTTCGTGACAGGCGCGCTCGCGACCTGGTTGCGGTAGACCCGCCCTACCTGCTTCCCACGCAGGGAATGCAGGCCGAGGAGGATCTTTTCCTGGGCCGATTCATCTTCGAAGGCTCCAAGCCCGGCGCGGCTGCGGCCGCAGTATGGCTCAGCCACAAGGTGCTTCCGCTGGACGAACGCGGATACGGTTACCTGATCGAGCGCACCATCTGTGGCGCCCGCAAGCTGCACTACGCGCTCTCGCGGGCGAAGCTGGATCCATTCCGCGTGATCATGCTGCCCGAGCCGGACATCAACATTGTCTGCTTCCTGCTGCAGCACCCGGAGAACCTCACGCTTCCCGAGGTGAACGCGCTCAACGAGGCGATCTATGCTCGCATGAGCATGCAGTCGCCGGGTGATCAGCCGGAGTACATGATCACGCGTACCCGCCTGCAGACTCCGGTGTACGATGGTGCGATCGAGCCCATTCTCGACAAGGTTGGCCTTTGCGGTATCGAGGACTGGCGTGCGAATGGGCAGGAAGGGCTGGTGGTGCTGCGCTCCACGGTCATGGATCCGTTTCTGCAGGCCGGAGACCCAACTCCGGATCACCTTACCGGTTTTATCGCTGCGCTCGGTCGTGCTGCGAGTAGTGCGCAGAGATCGCTGAGCGCGAAGTCGAACGCGTGAAGCGGTTGTGTCCGTCGTGGCGACCGCTCGGGCTGTACGGGATACTCGTGGGCGCCGGCCGGTCGGTCAGTTCAACGCGGGTGTCGGGATGCTCGGCGGGCTACCTGGCCCTGTTGCTGGGCGCGCTGGTGCTCGCCTGCGGTAATGACCGGGCGCGCGATCCGTCTGCCCGCTTGCGGGTCGTTATCCCGGTAGCGGTGGCCAGCAGCATGCGGGCACCGTTCGAGTCGCTCGCTGCAGAATTCGAGGCCACGCATCCGGGTGCGAGCGTGCGTGCCTCCTACTTGTCGTCAGGCGCAGCCTACCAGCAGATCGTGGCCGGTGCACCGTTCGTGTTGTTCGTGTCGGCCGATACCTCGTACCCCGCCGCGCTCGTGCAGGCAGGACATGCGGACTCCGATTCGTACCGTGTGTATGCGCGCGGGGTGCTCGCGCTCTGGGTATCGAATCGGCTTGGCGCACAAGCTGCGGCCGGTGCGGTTGCGCTGCCCCGGGGGGTTCGACGAATTGCAATCGCGAACCCGGAGCTTGCGCCGTACGGGCGGGCAGCCCGGCAGGTGCTGGATCACATGGACGTCTCGGGAGTGAGCATCATTCAGGGAGAAGATGCCGCGCAGGCCGCGCAGCTCGCGCTTGCAAGCACTGATGCGGCAATCTTACCGTTGTCTCTGGCCTTGCTCCCGGCAATGAGCGAGAGTGGCAATGTCTCGCTCATTGCCGACTCACTCTATCAGCCCATTCTCCATGCGGCCATAATGACGGCGAGGGGAGATTCCGGCGCACTGGCTTTGCTCGACTTCCTGCATTCGGAGAGGGCGCTGCAGCTGATGGCTGAATACGGATACCGGGCCCCGTGAGCGTTTCTTTTGCCACGTGTGATACACGGAACGCGGTAAGCCTTGCCATTACTCCATGTGATACTGGCGTGTACGCATTGGTCGAACATCATTGCCTGTGATGGAGCCCCTGCTGCTCACGCTGCGCCTCGCCGCATTCACCAGTATCGTGCTCACGGTTCTGGGCGCTCCGGTAGCCTGGCTGCTCGTGAGGCACCGCTCGAAGCTGACTGCGGTTATCGAGACGATCCTGCTAATGCCACTCGTGCTCCCGCCCACGGTGCTCGGCTTCTACCTGCTGGTTCTGATGGGCGATGCAGGCCCTCTCGCACGCGCGTTCGACATTCGCTGGGCGTTCACCTTTGAGGGCATTCTGCTGGGATCGGTTCTCTTCAACCTGCCCTTCGCGATGGCTGCGTTCGGCGAAACCTTTCGCGCGATTCCCAGTGACCTGCTCGACACTGCCCGCACCCTTGGCGCATCACGCGGTCGCATAGTGCGGGAGGTGGTGCTGCCGCTTGCGTGGCCGGGGCTTCTTGCCGGTGCAACCCTGGTGTTCGCGCACACCATCGGCGAATTCGGCGTCGTACTCATGATCGGCGGGTCCATTCCCGGCGAAACCCGCGTGCTCGGCATCCACATCTACGAACTGGTGCAGGGACTGCGCTTCGACGAAGCCCATCGCGTAGCCATCGTTTCCACAGCGATGGCATTCGCACTCCTGCTCGCACTCCGACTCACGGAGCACAGGTGGAGATCGCATACCGCCTGACGCAGCCGATAGCACTCAGCGTGCAGCTGCACGTGCGGGGACTCACCGTTCTGCTGGGTGCAAGCGGCGCCGGAAAGACGTCGCTCCTGCGTGCCATTGCAGGGCTTCTGCCTGCTGACGGGTCCCCATTTCACGGCATACCCGTGCAGAAGCGACCCGTTGGCTACCTTCCACAGCATTACGCCCTGTTCCCGCACCTCTCCGCGCTTGGCAACGTCTGCTTTTCGATCAGGCACCTGCCTCACGAACAGCGAACGCGCAAGGCCATGCAGCTGCTGGAGTCGCTCGGCGTAAGCCACTGTGCCCAGCGAAAGCCGGCCGCGCTTTCGGGCGGCGAACAGCAGCGTGTTGCACTGGCACGAGCGCTGGCGCGAGAGCCGGAAATTCTCCTGCTGGATGAGCCACTAAGCGCAATTGACTCGCCCACTGCCCGGGACATTTTGGGATGGCTGTCCCGAACTGTCGCCGAACTCGGCATTCCGGTTCTTGCGGCAACTCACGATCCACTTCTGGCCGCAGCGGCAGACCGGATTGCGATACTCCACGGCGGGCGCATCGTGCAGCAGGGCGGGCGAGACGCCATAATGTCTGCGCCCGAAGGTGTAGCTGCGGCCCGTCTGCTGGGATACACCAACTTCGTTGGCTTCGCTGACGCGAACCTGGTAGGCTACCAGACAGGAGGCGTTGAATACGCTGGTACCGACTTCCTGGCATTCAGGCCGGAGCGGGCGTGGGTGGTGACACCGGGTGCGGCATGTCCCGAGCCGGGCGGACTGGCTGTTCGTGTGCGCTGCACGGTTGATTCAGTATCGCGCCCGTATGCCAGCGTGAACGTGCGAGGCTACGCGCTGTCCGCCCTGCTCGCACCGGATCTGTTGTCGAGCGGGGCCGAGAGAGGCTCGGAACTCGAGCTTCTCGTTCCGGAGCAGGCAGTGCGGGTATTGCCGGCTGAAAGCGCCTGAGCGCGGCGCGGCGACAGGCAGGTTGACAGTGACCAGCCTCCTCTGGCATGTAGGCGGTGACGGACAGCTGGAAGCCGTGATGGCAGTTAGAACCCGACTTCCAGCCCCAGGTAGAAGTTCCTTCCAGGAGCCGGCTCCAGCACGCGGCCGCCAAAGCCGTTCACCGTTACCGCACTCACGTACTTACGTCCTCCCAGGTTCTGCACGCCGCCGAATGGCGTCAGGCTGGCACGCCCGAAGTCCGTGGTCCAGGACGCTCGCACGTTCGTTACCCCTGCGCCCCAGCCGTCAACCTCGAGCGCATTGGCGTCATCTGCCAGCAGGCCCGACGAGAGGTTATGGTCTGCATGCAGGAGCACTCCACCCGGCAACTGCGCAAACACGCTGAAACGTGCCTGGTGCTCCGGAACTCCGGGCAGAACATTGCCATCCAGCGTGTCCACCTGAGCGCCACGCGTGCGGCGGTATTCGGAGTAGCGGTAGCGCGCCCACGTGTACGATGCCTGCAGCCTCACGCGAGAGCTCGCATCGAAGTGGGCTTCGGCCTCGGCACCCACGTTGCGCGCGCCGCCAGCATTGATGAAGTACGCCCGCCCTCCGGTTTCCAGGAACTGCACGATCATGCTGGAAACCCTGTTTCTGAACACTGATGCGGAGTAGCCGAGCTGCGCGGAGGGCAGCGTGCCGCGTGCGCCTACCTCAACCGAAAGCGTGCGTTGCGGATCGAGCTCGCTATTGAAGCCACCGCCACCATCGGTGGATACCTGGAGCTCGGTGGTAGTAGGCGTTTCGAACGCCGTGGACACGTTCAGCCAGGGTACGAAGGCGTCAGACACCAGCAGGCTCGCGCCCATGTGCCCGCTCCATGCCGGCATGGAGCGCTCTCCACTCTCGTTGCCGTCCTGGAGAAACCGGTCGTCTACGCCGAACGTCGTTCTGTCCCAGCGCAAACCCCACGTGGTCTGCAGCTTCGCGTGTGGCAGCCACGCGACCTGCACGAACGGACCCAGCGAGGTAACGTCTTCCACCTGGTGCAACAGCAGCGTGTCGTCAGGTGCTACAGGACGACCTCCCGTAGCGCGCCAGTTCTCGCGCTCGTCCTGCATGCGAGCCCACTCGACACCGGCAGTGAGCATGGGCGAGGAAGCACCGCTTCCGAGCGGGTGGCTGATGGAAACGCGGGCCCCGCCGGCATTTCTGTCCAGCGTATTGTAGGTGCCGCTGGACGGCTGCACCGGTGGTGGCGGCTGCACTCCGAGTGCGTTGCGAACGTCTCTGGTAACGCCGTACAAGGTTGCCGTAACGCTGCCGCCGTTCCGCATGGCATGTCGCAACACGGCGCCGATCTGGTACTGCGACGTGCGCTTGTCAGCGCCACGCAGAACGTTCGTTGCAGACGCAGAGTCGGCCTTCTCGTGATACTCGGCGAGCGTAAGCGCACCGGGGTTGGCGGCTTCGGGCATGCGCGAAAGGTGCAGGCGCATCCCGAGCGTTGTGGCGGTACCAAGAGCCAGGTTCACGCCGCCGTTCAACTGCTGGACTTCTGCGGCACTGTACTGCCGGAAGCCATCAGTCGTGATGCGGGACACGGAAAGCATGCCCGCTGCCGGGCCCCGCATTCCCGAAGCAGTTCCCTGCCACTTCAGCATTCCGAACGAACCTGACGTCACGCGCACTCGTGCTTCCGGCTCTTCCCCGCCCATGTCGGTCTCGAACGACACTACGCCCCCGGACCCGTTCCCATAGAGGGACGACGCCGAGCCGCGCAGCACCTCCACGCGGCTGAGCGCACCGAGCTCCACATTGCTGATCTGGCTCTGACCGTCAGGCAGCGTTTGCGGAATGCCGTCCAGCAGTACACGCACACCGCGCACGCCGAAGTTTGCCCGGCTTCCGAATCCTCGCACGGAAATGCGCGAATCCACAGCATGGTTGTACCGCTCCGCGATGTAAACGCCCGGAATGCTGCCCAGCGCCTCGCTGAAGCTCACGGTAGGTTGCGCCAGTCGCAGATCCCGTACTCCAACTACACCAACCGACCAGGGCACTCGTTGCAGGGCTTCGTTGCGACTGGTGACCGTGACGCGAACCTCGGGCAAGCGCGCGAGTGAGTCTCGCGAGGCGCTGTCCGGTTGCGGGCGCACCTGCGCTGCGGCATTCGCCGGTGCCAGGAGACCGATCGCGGCGATGCTCAGAAGGAGCAACGGCGCAGGCCCAGTCGAGCCCCGGGCATTGCAGCGAGCCATGGACATTACTGGCCGGGCGCCGCCACGCCGATCAGGTCTGCAAGAATCGAGGATCCGGTTGCGTGCGCCGGCGGCCGCACGCCCAGCCACTCAGACACCGTGGGAGCCACATCGATAGTCCTGGCGTGAGGCACCCTGCGTGCTGGCACGCCTTCACCCCACACGCAGAACACCGTGTACATGTCCGGCGCGGGCGAAGGATATCCGTGACCTGCAGATACTCGTGCAGCGGCCGCCACAACCTGGGCACGCGGGTCTGCGGTTCTGGCATAGCCCTCGGCCAGCTCATAGTAGAGATCGCCGCCAGTTGGGCCACCGATGCCGAGTTCCGCTGCTCCGGGCGCATCCGAACGCCAGGTGCGTTTAACCACCTGAACTCCGCTGCTGTCGCGCACCGCGAGCAGGGCACGTTCGGCTGCGTCAATCACGGCCCTTGCCTCGCCTGCCGGAACAATCCCGCCCTTCCACTCATCGCGATTCACCGTCACGTAGTAGCCGTTGGGCGATAGTGCCTTCGTGCGCGAAAGATCGATATTGCCGCTTGAGTCGAGTGCGAGCAGACCGGCATCTCGCAGCACTGTATTGATTCCCAGCACCCTCCAGCTGGCACGCATTCCGTGGTCGCCAGTAAGCACGAGGATCGCGTCAGGGTCACCTGCCACCAGCTTCCCAAGTTCGCCGAGCCTGACGTCTGCGAGCGCCCACGCCCGTTCCCGAAACTCCTGGATTCGCTGCGCAACACCACGGTCGTACTTCGGCGCCGCTACAGACACCAGGCCATACCACTCGTGATCGGTCTCATCCACCAGCGGGAAATAGTCCAGCAGCAGTCGCGGCTGCTGCTTCCACATCCACTCGCTTCCACGCATGAACTGCCGGGTGAGCAATTCCAGGCTTTCCATGTAACGAAGCTCCGCGGTGCCGTCTCCGCCTTGCTCGATGGTTGCACCGAGCTGTCCGGACCGAAGCGACGACAGCGCCCCGTTTCCGTACCAGCCTCCGATAGCTCGCATGTAGGCCGCGGTCGTGGAGGGGTGATTGCCTTCCACCACTCGAACCTCCGGTGAAAGGATCACGAAGCGGGAACCGTCTGCAGACAGCTCGAACAGCCGCACGGTTGCAAAAGCCGGTCCGGCTTCCGTGCCAAGCTCCAGTGCATCTGCGAAATGCCTGGCGAGTTCCCGGTTCCTTACGGGAGCGCGCTCCACCGGCGCCGAATGAGCCAGCGACCCGTCACGAACATCGCGGACCGTTGCCAGCAGCATCCGGTCGTAGCTGTCGCCGCCGTGCAGCAGTGCGTACAACGAATCGGAGCCAACTTCCCACGCAATTTCGAGGGGCGGCACGCCCGACTCCAGAAGCTGCACGTTGCGCCAGCCTGTTGCCGTGCGCGGACTGAGTTGCCGTTCGGTGAAAACGCGGGCCGGCGACAGCATCACGTTGTAGCCGTTCATCACGAGCAGCCGCTCTGCGCGCAGCAGCTCTTCAGCTGCGGCACGGGCGGAATCGAGTGTGCGGTCTGCGCTGGTCATGCCCCGGTATCCGGGAGCGTGAGGCGCCTGTGTCACGTGATGCCCGGCTACTCGTAGACCGGACGCCGTGGCAGACAGCCAGAGCGGCTCCGCGCGAAGTGCCGTTGCCGAATAGCCGGATTCCGATTCCAGCAGGGTGTGTTCATTGCGTGGCAGCACAGGCTGACTGTTGCCGGCTATGCCGTTCACGTTGCCGTAAGCGCCTGTCCAGATCGATGCATGCCCCGGCGCGGTGACACTCGGGAACGCCGCACGAGCGCCGTTGGTGCATGCACCGCCCGCGAAGATCGCGGTGAAGTTGGGAATTGCCTCGGCAGGAATGTCGCGTGCACGCTGCTCGGCGAGTGCGTCGAAGCTTGCCACGATCGCGCGGCGCGACTCGAACCGCGCATTGACGACCGCTCCCGGCGCAATGCCTGCCTGTCGCTCGCCCGCGGGAGCGGTGGTGACACCCGGCCCACTGCCTCCAGTTGGAGCACAGGCCACAATAAGCAGTGCCAGGAAAGTGGCACGGCTGGTGGATCTGCTTCTGGACACTGCCTGCCGGATCAGGTAAGTGCGGACGGATCCACTCCGCGAGTGAGGAATATGCGACCGATGGTCTCGCCGATCTTGTTGTTCGGCGTGCTCGCGCCTGCGGTAACACCAACGCGCGTAGTGCCCTGCGGCAGCCAGTCCGTGGCAACCACGGGGTCACCGCCGCCTATCGGGAGATACTGGATGGTGCCGTTCTCGGGGTCAATTCCGTGCGCGTCTTCCACGTGGTACGTGGGAATCACTCGAGAGCAGATGGACGCGAGCGACATGGTGTTGCTCGAATTGAACCCGCCGATCACCACCATTACGTCCGGCGGATCGCGGAGCATGTCGTTCACGGCGTCCTGCCGCTCCTGAGTGGCGCTGCAGATGGTATCGAAGGACAGGAAGTTTGCCTCACGATATTCCGCGCCATTCGCGCGTTCCATGGCGTCTCCAACCTGCCCGGCGATTGCCAGCGATTCGTTGGCCAGCATGGTGGTCTGGTTGGCGACTCCTATGCGGCGCAGGTCTCGATCGGGATCGAAGCCCGGCGTGGCGCGTGAGGCAAACTTCTCGAGGAACTCATCGCGATTACCACGACCCTCGATGTAGTCGCATACGAGCTGCGTCTCGTCCTTGTCCCGCACAACGAGGTAAGTGCCACCGGGGAATCGGGAAGCCTGCGATGCTGTCGCTCGCGTTTCCTCGTGGTAATGCTTTCCGTGAATAAGTGCGGTATAGCCGTCGCGCGCGTAGCGCTCTACCCGCTTCCACACATTCAGCACCGAGCCGCAGGTGGTGTCCACCAACACGCAGCCTATGGCGCGCAGTGTGTCGAAGTCCTGGATGGTGACACCGAAGGCGGGGAGAATCACCACGTCATCCGGTGTCACCATGGAGTAGTCGAAACCGCTCTCGCCCGGGATGAGGATTGTGATCCCCATATCCCGGAGCTTGGTGTTCACGTGCGGATTGTGGATGATCTCGCCGACCAGGAAGATCCGCCGGTCGGGGAACTTGGTGCGCGCCTGGTAGGCGTAGTCCACCGCGCGTTCCACGCCGTAGCAGAAGCCGAACTCGTGGGCGAGCTGGATCGTGAGCCCCTCGGCCTCGAGGATGTAGCCGCTCGCGCGCATCAGGTCCACTACGTGACCCGTGTAGTCCGCGGCCAGGATTTCCTTGATCTCTCGCTTCAGGCCGAAGCCCTTGCGAAAGTACGTGGTGTCCGGTGAGGTACCCATGTCTTCTAATATCGCCGTTGGGAGGGGACGTTGGAACTGTAGGGGGAATCCCCATTCCCCGAAGCGGGTACGTGTAACATCTTGGCAGCATCATCCATCGGAGATGCCATGACTACCGCAACGCCGGGCCGGGATATGATGCCGCGCATTCTCGTTCCACTCGACGGATCGCCATTCAGCGAGTACGCACTTCCACTGGCAGTGGAGCTTGCGAGACTGCAGGGAGCTGAACTGCACCTTGTACGCTCACACCTTCCGATCGCGCTGATGCCGACTCCGGGAGATTTCTCGCTTCCGGCGTATGAGCCTGCGTGGGACGAGGAATCGCGCCAGGCCTGCCGCGAATACCTGGAGGAGCGCGCGTCCCGCATTCGCGAGTCGGGCGTGGCAGCCCGCGCCATTCTGCTGGACGGGCGCGCTGCACGCGCGATCGAAGAGCACATCAAGGCCGAGGGAGTAACCCTCGTCGTGACCACGACACACGGGCGAGGCGGGATCAGCCGGGTCGTTCAGGGTAGCGTGGTGGATGATCTCATGAGACTCGTGAACATTCCCGTGCTAACGCTGCGCCCGTCGGACGACGCGGAACAGCGTTTCGCACCCACCCGGCTGGCTCGAATTCTGGTTGCGCTCGACGGATCGGCTACTGCAGCGCAGGCTCTCGAACCAGCTGCAAGGATGGCTGAGATAACCAGTGCAAAGCTGCTGCTCCTGCACGTGGTTACGCCGTCAGCACAGGTGAGAGCCGCTGACCTTCCGGACTCTGCCTCCATGGGGAATCCTGACACCGACCCGCTCGCAGCTGCAGGCCTGGCCATCCTGGAAGACGCAGCTGCTCCGCTCCGTGCGCGTGGACTCGTGGTAGAAACCATCGTTCGCGTTGCACCAGATCCCGCAGACTGCATACTCACCATTGCCACGGAGCACGACGTCAGCTGCATTACGATTGCAACGCACGGGCGCGGAGGCCTCACGAGGCTCCTGTTCGGAAGCGTTGCAGACAGGGTATTTCGCGGAGCCAGCCAGCCGGTAATGGTGCTGCGCGCCCAGGAAGCGGGAAGTGTCACGGATTCTCCGCAGCAGGTGGAGCTTTCGGGCGCATAGTGTTTTGGACAGACGCCGGATGATTCCGCCGTACAGTTCAGTTGCAGGCGCGTACGTATTCGCCGGCGGACGGCTGTGGCTGGACTTCTCGAATTCGTCGGATGCACGCAGGGAACGTGGACACGACGCACTCAGGACGTTTGGAGCACTCCTGCGCTGGCTTGAAGCGGCGGAGGTGATTGACGAGGGCCGTGCCTACATCATGCGGCGCAGGGCGGAGCAACAGCCGGCAGGCGCCCAGGCGATCCTGCAGGAGGCACGCCGCATACGCGATGGATTCGTCGCGCTGGCAGCATCCGGCGCAATCAGCAGTGCATCACGCGACGACGCATGCACGGAGATCAATCGTGTGCTCGGCAGGAGCACCGGTGTGCGGCGGCTGACGTTAATGCCCGATGGAAGCTACATGCACTCCTTCGTGCCGTCGGGCGACGCCTTTGCCACCCTTCTCGTACCGATCGTTGAGTCCGCAGCGGATTCACTTGCGGCGGCTGAGTTCTACCGCGTAAGGCAGTGCGCCGGCGAAGGCTGCGAACGGGTATTCCTGGACGAGACACGCAATGGCACGCGCAAGTGGTGCGTGATGGAAGCGTGCGGCAATCGCGAAAAGGCGCGGCGATTCAGGGAACGGAGCGCGGGTTAGATCGGGAACGCACACTGGATGCGAAACAGTCGCCGCCGCACGCGGGATGTTCGCGGAACGCATCACGCGGCGTAAGCGTGGAACTCCTCATGCGTAGCAATCGTGATCGCCACACGCGATTCGAAACTTTCCGCCAGCCTGGCACCAGTTCGTCACTGGCGCGGGCTCTCTCGTCAGCCCTGCCTCAGCTCGCTCCCACCGGACGGGGGGCTGCCGCGTCAGACAGCTCTGCCAGTCGTCTTCGCGCCGCCTGCACCTGAGGCTGAAGTTCAGGATCTGCTTCTGCCCAATCCCGAATGAACTCCTCATAAAGCGATATCGCCTGGTCACGCTCGCCAAGTGCTGCATGTATCTCGGCACGACGCGCCTTGCTCTGAGTGTGAAGGCCCCAGCCTGCCTCGAAGTTGAGCGCACCATAACGACTCGGCTCCATGGCCGCGAACGTTTCCAGCGCTCCTCGCAGGTCGCCGAGTGAGAGCAGTATTTCGGCCTCGATGGCGAGGTTCTGCATGTTCCGGTTCAGCCCCGGCTTGCCACGCGTGAAAAGCCGTGCGGCCTCTACGGCTGTGGCGGTATCACCCGCGGCGAGCGCCATCCACGCACGAAGTACCGGCGAAGCTGCTACTACCTGCCTGATTGCCGGGTACTTGTCCAGGTACGTTGTGTCCCTGCTCACGAGTGTTGCGTAGATGGGAACGACGTTCTTCAGCTCAAAAAACGCCTCCAGCTCAGGCAGTCGGCTGAAGCCGGCAAGTGCCGAGTCTACTACAGGCCTGGCCTCGCTCCATGGAATCCCAACGGAAGCGCCACCCAACTCTGCGAACGTCCGATATAGCAGAGAACTCGTGACACCCGCTTCCAGCAGCACGGATGGCGTTGGATGAGCTTTGCCGGCCAGGTCGGCAATGGCGATTGCGTCTCGAACTTTTCCCGCCTGGAGCGCAATACCGGATGCAGCGGAAATGACCTGAGCAGTTCTGGCAGACGCCCTTCCGATGAGCGAATCGAGAGGTTGCTCGCGAAGCGCGGCTTCCAGGGTCTCCCTGGCTTCCCGGGTTTCACCGGCATTGAGAAGGTAGACGGCGAGCGCGTATTGCGTTTCCAACTCGCGCGCACTCGGGTTACTCAGCGCGCGGCGCAATGTTCCCGCGGCAGACGCATAATCCCTCGAGGTGGCATAGGCTTCGGCCAGTGCGCGATGCGATGCAGGTGCATCCGGGTCAGATTCCGCCCAGTGGCGCGCCTCACGAATGGCGAGCTCTCCAGCCGCCTGCCTGGCGAGCGCCACACGACCGCTGTCAGACGGGTTGGCGGGTGCTGCAACGAGCGAATCACCATCGAGCATAACGCGTCGCTGGGGCAGCGAGGCAAGCTGGTAGATGTTCAGCTTGTGCTGATATGCCAGGTGAAACGTTGAGTCCAGTGCGAGTGTTCGATCGAAGGCGGAAAGTGCCGGGCCGAACACCTCGTGGATCCTGTCATTTGGTACCGGCGTGTGAAAGTAGGCATCACCCAGTCCATACCATGCCTCGGCATCCAGTGAGTCACGAGCAATGATGTCCTGGTACCGCTGACGCGCACTGTTCAACTGAGTCTCGGCAACCTGTATCTGCCCTCGCATGGATGCAGAAATTCCTTCCGAGAGAGCGAGATACGCCTCCACGAGTGCACGATCGCGCGGAGTGAGCCGCGCGGCGTGTTCAACGGCCAGCCTTGCGTACTCGGTGCCCATATCTCCTGCTACATCGGACCAGCCGTGAACCAGGGCTCGCTTGTAGTACGCCAGGGCAAAACCGCTGTCACGCTCGATTGCGCGTGCGAAAGTGCGATCCGCGCTGTCCAGCTGCCAGGCGTTGAGCGCCTTCAGCCCGGTGAGATAGTCCCGATACGCGGTGAGCGACGCAGTGGTGCTGGACGCGAGCGACGGCGTTAGCTCCGGTGCACCGCTAAGCTTGAGAATGTCACGCGCCACCCTGTCGAAGAGGAGCCGCGGGTCATCCGAAACACTGGCGCTTTCCGTGAAGCTCGTATGCGGAGTATTCGCCTGTGCGTCGTACAGGCCGGCGATGACCGTAAGCGAATCTCCAATGCGCTGTATGCGCCCCAGCACGAAGGAAGTTGCGGAAGTCGCCCGTGCAACGCGGTTTGCCTCGCTTGGACCAATGCGAACGGATTCGAGATTCTCGTTGCGAATGATGTCGAGCGTTCGCGCGTAGTCCACCACGCCAAGGTCTTCCCAGTTCGCCAGGTCGAGCGTGAGCATGCTGACTGCGCCTTCGCTCAGCCACTCCATGTCGTCGCCAACGCCCACAAGCTCGAACGGCAGTACCACCATTGTCGCCCTTCTCGGCCCTGAGCTACGGGTAGACTTCCAGATGCCTGCGCCGGCCACCAGGAGCAGTACGGCGGCGGCCAGCAGCGCGAGGCCTCGCCAGCCGGAGAGCAGGGACCTCGAGGCTGTCGCGGGCGCGCGGCGTCCGGAGCGTTTGGCGGCAACCGTTGGTACATGCGAAGACGCGTCTGTTGCGGCGGACGCTGCGGCATATGGATCTTCCCCGGCGGCCGCTGCCAGGAGTGCGGCTGCGTAGGCATTGGAGTGTGCCCAGCGATCTCCTCTCTCACGAGCCAGCGACTTCATGATCACTTCAGACACTGCCGCTGACACGTGAGGCGAGACGGCAGCGAGCGGAGCCGGGTCACTCGTCAGGCGCTTGGCGAGCAGTGCACCGGCAGACGTAGCCTCGAACGGCTCGCTGCCGCTCAGCATCTCGTACGCCACGAGGCCCAGCGAATACTGATCGCTGCGTCCGTCCAGGTCGCGATCACCAACCGCCTGCTCCGGGCTCATGTAGCGCGGCGAACCCACCACCATTCCGGTGGCTGTCATGCGTCCGTCGTCAGACTGCGCCACGGCCTGTGCCACCCCGAAATCAGTGACCATGGCGCGACCTGTTTCCTCATGCAGCAGGATGTTTTCGGGCTTCACGTCACGGTGCACCACACCCTTCGCGTGCGCCGCGTGAAGCGCCCTCGAGACATCGGCGACTATCGGAATGGCCTCGTCTGGCGACAGCCTTCTTTCCCGGCTGAGCCGGTCTCTGAGGCTCTCGCCTCGCACGTACTCCATCACGAAGTACAGCAGCCCTTGCGTCTCGCCTGCTGCATACACGCTCACGATGCCGTCGTGACGCAGGTTGGCCACTGTGCGGGCCTCGCGAAGAAAGCGCTCGCGGTAGAGAGGATTGGCAGCGAGCTCGTCTGCTACCACCTTGATGGCGACGTCTCGCTCCAGAGTGCGGTCGCGACCGAGCCAAACGGCTCCCATCCCGCCCACTCCAAGCAGCCGGATGATCTCGTACTGTTCCGACAGTGCCTCGCGCAGTCGAGCGTCGGGCTCGTCAATTGGGCTCGGAGTCATTCAGAAGGGAAGAATGGTGCGAGTCGGCATGGCCGGCGCCTGAGCGTCGTCCGGAGAAAATGCACCGTGTCTGATCATACGGGTAGCCCGAATTCGAAGTGTCGTGCTGCAGGTGTGAACCGCGTTTGAACACGGTTCGCTTCAGTACGGAAGTCCCCTCACCCGCGAGACGTCCGTCTGAACAGCGACACCTAACCGCGACGCCGCTTCCTGGGGGCCGGCGGTCGACCACCGCGCTGTCTGCCGCCGGATTCGCGCCCGCCACCCTTGCCACTCCTCGGCCCGGAGCCCTGCCCACGACCGCCCTTTCCGCTCGAACCCGACCTGTATTTTCTTCGCTCTCCGGCGGTCTCTTCGGGTGACCAGGGAAGGTCCAGGATATCCTGTAGCTCCCTCAGAGTGTCTGCGCGAACGCTCCCACGCTTGCCCCTGTGGACTGCGAACCGCAGCGGACGGTCCAGGTCCACAGGCAGCTCCGATTCCACGAGCGTTCGTGCGACCTTCTCCGGAAGTCGCACTCGCACCACCGGCACCGGCGGCTCACCCGGACTCTCTTCCACCTCGTAGTGAAGGGGCATGTCCTGCTCGCGCACGCTCATCGTGTCGGGCAACGCCAGCGCCTGGTCCAGCTGGGCCTGCGTGAACCAATCCTCCCGGTTGAGGGGAAGCCGCGCCGCGTGCACCTCGTGCATGGAACGGACATCTGCCTCACGAAGGCTGCTGGCGTACAATTCGGTGAGTTCCTGCTGTCCCAGTCGCCGCGTCTGTCCGCCGAGCCTGCGCCAGACTTCCCTGATCTCCTCGACCACGGGCTGGTTGCGTCGTGCGGCGGCGGTGCGCAGCTGTCCGGTGGCGAGTGCTTCGGCGAGAACCGTCCACACCCGTGCAGCGGTCGCGTCGTCAGGCCATGCCTCCAGCACCTCCTGGTCGCGTTCCAGTTCGAACCCGTAGTACTCCACCCTGTGCTGGACTACTACAGGCGATCCTTTTCGGCGTGGAACGAACGCGATCTCGCCAGCACTCCGCACCGCGTACTGCCTCACGAGGTCCAGCGGTATCTGCGTTCCCTCGATTGAAGCACGCGGTATGCCGAACCTGTCCGCGAAGTAACGCAGCGACCCTGCAATAGCACCCCAACTGCCCGCCACGCTGGTTCGCGACACGCGAACATGCTCTCCACGCGAACTCTCCTCGTCGATTACGAGGTCGAACGGCATGTAGCGCGCGAGGAGATCTGCAAAGCGGCGGTGCACCGTGGTGCCAGCCCAGGGCATTGACGTGGGCAGGGGCAAACCGACGGATCGGTAGACGCTCGCCATTGCCAGCGCCGCATCCTCGATTGCCTTCACGAGCACCCCGCGCTGCTCGGCCCACTGCTGGATTCTCTCCTGGTCGAACAGATGCCGCGGCAGACCGTACACCTCACCCACGTATCCGGCACTGCGGTACGCTTCCACGTAGAGGTTGTACGCCGTAAGGTGATCGCTGCCGGGTACCAGCACGCCGTCCAGGTCACGATCGTCGCGCGTCATTCGGTGCAGGCTCTCGATGGCACTCATCACCGAAAGGAACGGCAGCATGTCATCATCGGCATGTACGATGAGTTCTGCCCATGGACGGTCGCACGGCAGTGCTTCCACGTCGCGCCCGTAGCCGGACAGATGGCCGTCGTCGATTACTCCCCGTGCCTCCAGCCTGGCGAGTGCCTCACGATACGCCCTGCGATCCAGCGGAACCGGCAGCTCCAGCTCATCCGCACGCACCCCGATTGCCGCACACGTGAGCGCCACTCGCTCCGAATCTCCAGCGAGCTGAAACTCGGGCGCAGTGGGACGAAGGGCGAAGAAGTCGATGTCCCGGTCGCTCAGGATGAACACCCGCCCCCCCTGCACACGACCGTGAACCCGGCCAGCCATCTGCAGGATCTCGTTTGCACCGAGATGCAGGCGCGTAAGGACATTTCGCCCGCGCTCGATCACGTTCGCGAATCGCGTGTCGTCGATCACCACGGTATCCAGCCCCTGAACGTTCAGCGCGCTCTGGCCGGCGGCCGTCATCGCCAGCACATAGGGCTTGGACTCGCCACCTTCCAGAAATGCCCGAATCACTCGTACGGGTTCGCCACCGTGGTAGTAGGCGGAGTTGATTCTCGGGAAGCGTTCTTCAACGAGTGCCGCTGCCTCCTCCACTGCCGCACGAGTGGGCAGGAACACTCCCACACCGCGCTTCTCCTTCATCACGGTGCGCAGAAACTTGTCTCCAAGAAAGGCGTCGGGCTTCGTGTCCCGCACCACCACCTTTGCCGACCTTGCCGGGTCAAATGAATGGACTTCCACCACGTCTGCCGAGTTCAGGTAGTTGCGGTAGAAGGTGGGATCCACGGTAGCGGACAGCCAGATGAACCGGCATCCCGCGCGCTTCCCTAACGCGAGGCACAGCTCCAGCTCTGCAGACGTCTGGTGGATCTCGTCCACCACAAGCGTGTCCGACTCCGTGATATCGCCGTCCTGGAACCATCGCCGCGCGATTCCGGTGGTAACGATTATCACGTTCCAGCCCGGTGTTTCGGGTGTCGCCTCACGCTCGCGGTTCACCACCCCAACCTTGAGCGGCTTGCCCACGATTGCCTCGGCAATCGGACGAATGGCGAGCGTCTTTCCCGTACCGGTACCCGCGACTATGCCGAAGCCCTTGCCCGATCGCGCCAGTTCCCTCACCCGTTCTCCGGCAACTCGCTCCAGGTAGGTATTCAGTTCGAGGCCGAGTGCCAGCTCGATGGTCTCGCAGGCTGCGCGCGTTGGCGCAATTACGATCAGTCGGCCGGTTGGCGGTTTCGCGGTCACGAAGGCGTCGTGATCCGGCGGCAGATAGCGATCCTGGACTTTGCGCATGATCGCGAAGGGTGCACTGCCGGCACCGCCAATGGAACCTGAGCCGGACAAGAGTCCGGCTCAGGCGTGAAACGATCAGCGCAGGATTGGCGGGATTCTGACCCTTACCGGCGGCGTATTTCCGCGGAGGTTTCGGCGCAGCTCGGGAGCGCTGCTGTCGCCCGAAGTCTTGCGCTCACCGAAAACCACTCGCCCGTTGGACGGGCGCTTGCGGATTGCCGTTGGGCAGTCCGTGGGTGCGGGCTGACGCTCCGGCGGTACGCCGTCCAGCCAGATTCGGCACATTCCGGGCGGCGGCATGTACTGGCGCGGAATACGAACGCTGTCCCGATCCTGTGCGCGCTCGTTGCTCTGCTCGCGACGAGACTGCTCCTGCTCGGGCTGCGGCACGCGCGGACGCTGCGCCTCGGCCGCCAGGGGGGCGCCAAGGAGCATTACCAGTGCGAGCAGCGTTGGAATGTGCCTTCCGGACATCGCGTTTCTCCCGAATCGGACCTTCATCGTCCGTGACATGCAACCGAAGATATCAAAGTGCTTCAAGAATCGCTCGAGGTGGCAGGCAGTGCGAAGCGCAGAGCCTTCTCTGCCCTTGTAGCAAAGCATGCCGGATACCAACTGGCGCGAGTTGCACTGCAAATGCTAACTCGTTGTACTAGAAGGTGTTAACTAAACCGAAGCCGGCTATTGGACAGGCATGCCGTCCGCAGGTGGGGACATCTGTATGGGACAGTGTGGCCTGTGCCCACCCACCGCAACGGAATACCCCGCTGCGTACATCTCGCTCCCTGAAGGACGATCCTTGCCTGCCAAGCGTTCCCTCGCACACGAATCCGGCGGCTTTACCTTCCCGGCACCAGACCTGGATGCCGCTCACGACCCCGGGCACGACTTCGCCGCCATGCGCGCTGCGGAAGCCGTTCACACTGCTCCCGCCACCCCCGCCTCGATCGGGAAGTGCGAGGTTCGCTGCGGAACGGCGTCCTGGACGGACCCGACTCTGCTCCAGTCCGGACTGTTCTATCCGCCAGACGCGCACGACGCTGAGTCGAGGCTTCGCTTCTACGCGTCCCGCTTTCCCATGGTGGAGGTAGACAGCTCGTACTACGCGATTCCCGCGCGCAGAATGGCGGAGTTGTGGGTGGAGCGCACGCCGCCGGACTTCATTTTCAACCTGAAGGCGCACGCCCTCATGACCGGGCAGCCGACAGAGCCGAAGCGCTTGCCGGCAGCGATTCGAAATGAGTTGCCGCGCGACGTCGCCGGAAAGGTGCGTATCTATCCCAGGGACGTGCCACACGACCTTCTCGACGAAGTGTGGGCTGCCTTCCTCGATTCAATCGAGCCACTGAGAGCCAGCGGCAAACTCGGCGCGATAATCCTGCAGTACCCGCGCTGGTTCATGCCGTCTCGTGCGGCGGCCGAAACGTTTGCGGATTCCCGCCGGCGTCTGGGTGCGATTCCGGCCGCGGTGGAGTTGCGCAACCGTCGCTGGTTCGAGACAGACGAGCGGAAGCGACGGCTGTCGTCTGTGCTCACAGCCGAGAGAATGTCGCTCGTGCTCGTGGATGGCCCTCCCGGCCTGGAGAGCAGCGTACCACCCGCCATGCAGGTTACGGATCCATCGCTTGTGGTGATCCGGATGCACGGTCGTCGCACGCAGGCCTGGGAAGCGCGCAACGTGGCCACCGTGGAGCGGTACAGGTATCTGTACGACCACGAGCAGCTTGGCGAGTGGGTTGACCGTGTAGTGGACCTGGCCTCACGTGCAGACCGCGTGCATGTCACCATGAACAACTGTCATGGCAATTATGGTACGGTGAACGCGATCGAGTTCAGGGCGATGCTGCGGACCCTGGAGGACTCGTGAGGCGCCGCCGGCCTCACGTCAATCGCCGAACGAGATACCCGTTGCCCGCGCCGTTCGTACCACGTCGTGATCCGGGTCGACCCTGCGCGGCTCTCGCAGCGCATCTTCGATCGGGATCGTGACAATGTGCGGTGAACGCAGCGCCACCATGTGGCCGAAACGTCCGTCTGCAATCGCGCGTACAGCCGCGCCGCCGAAGCGCGCAGACAGCAGGCGATCGTAGCCCGTGGGCTGCCCGCCGCGCTGCAGGTGCCCCAGGATCATGAAGCGAGTCTCCTTTCCCGTTCGCTCCCGGATCTCCTGCGCCACGAGCTCCGAAATGCCCCCAACACGCTTCGCCTGACCAGGCATTGACTCACCGATCACCGACACCTCTCCGCCGCGCGGCATCGCACCCTCTGCCACCACGACAATCGAAAACCGGCGGCCCGCACGATCGCGCGCGATAACCTTCTCGCAAACCTTCTCCATGTCGAACGGAATCTCGGGGATCAGGATTACGTCGGCCGTGCCCGCAAGCCCCGCGTGCAGCGCGATGAATCCTGCATCACGACCCATCACCTCGAGCACCATCACGCGATCATGGCTCTCTGCCGTGGTATGCAGCTTGTCTATCGCCTCGAGCGCTGTCTGAACTGCAGTGTCGAAACCGAAGGTCGTAACCGTGCCGCTGACATCGTTGTCAATCGTCTTCGGAACACCCACCATGTTCAGGCCCTTATCCTGCAGCCGCTGTGCAATCTTGAGCGACCCGTCCCCGCCGATCGCGATGATCGCGTCTATGCCCAGGTCTCGCGCGCTCTGCAGCAGGTCATCCGAACGATCAATGTAGATGAAGCTGCCGTCAGGCTGCCTGACGGGGTACTCGAACGGGCTGCCACGGTTCGTGGTTCGAAGGATAGTACCGCCCATGTGCGCAATTCCGCGAACGGAATCCTTCGTCAGGCGCACCACTTCGTCATCGCCGAGCAGGCCCGAGTAGCCCCGTACGATCCCAAGCACGTCCCAGCCCATGCCAACGGCCGAGAGTACAGCTGAACGAATGACA
>DATGOL010000079.1:0-2206 GCA_035306065.1 Gemmatimonadales bacterium
AAACACCACTTCACTCACCCGGGAGCACGATGCTGCCCCTGCTTCCGCCTACCTCCTCACACGGCTCGCGGCTTCCAGTGCTATAGCCGGCTGATCCGTGGCGATCATCGTTATGCCCTGCACCAGCAGGTCCAGGTAGACAGCCGGACCGTCCTCCACTGCACGTTCGTCCAGCTCACCGAACGTACCCATCTGTACCCTCACGCCCATGGACCTCAGACGCCGCACCAGAACCGGGTCTGCTGAGCCCACGCCCGCAAAAGCCACGATTCTACGGAAGTCCACCCCCGCCTCACGCGCCAACTCAACCTGCTCCACGTTCTCGAAGCTCGCAGAGAGCAGGATGTCCGGCGCCAGCTGGTGGTAGCGGGCCAGGTCTGCCAGGGTATACACGATAACCACCACTCGGTTCTCGGCACGCGCGCGGCGTATGGCGTCTATCACCCGCACGGCCGGTACTCCCTGCTTGATATCCAGCATGAGCACGGTACGCGCTTCGCTCCAGGCGAGCGCTTCCGCAAGCGTGGGAATCCGGAACGTAGTCAGGTGGCCTTCCTCGTCCTGCAGCACGTACTCGCGCACCCTGGCGAGAGTCTGCTGCGCCAGTTCGCCGGTGCCGTTGGTGGTGCGCTCCAGGGTGTCGTCATGCAGCAGCACCAGCACACTGTCTCGCGTGAGGCGCACATCCACCTCTGCGAACGCCGAGCCGTTCTGCAGGGTGTTGTCCAGCGTTTCCAGTGCGTTTTCCGGGAAGCCGGGCTGCGGCCCGCCGCGGTGCGCACTCACGATCATTCGCGCACCGCTGCCCGCACGGAGGAATCCCGCCAGCGAGTCGGAACTGGGAAAGCTGAAGTACCACTCCGCGCTTATCTGCGGGGTGGTATCCACGGGTGCTGCAACCGGCTCCGGCGCGACGGACGGCGGGGGAGGAGGCGCGGCGGTGCACGCAGTGAGCAGAAGGACAAGCAGAAAACGTTGCATGGAACCAATTTACGGTGGCGGCGCTCGACGCGCCGCCTTGAGTCCGACGCCACAGCGCTTCCATCCCGCTCTCTGTCAGACTCGTGCCACGCCCAATTTCACAGTCACCTGGCCACATGTCGGTACCTGAAGAGTCATTCGCGCGGGTTAACAGCTGGATCGTACGCTACCTCACG
Organism: Gemmatimonadales bacterium; assembly: GCA_035306065.1. Classification (GTDB taxonomy): domain Bacteria; phylum Gemmatimonadota; class Gemmatimonadetes; order Gemmatimonadales; family Gemmatimonadaceae; genus JBBQHX01. Next base: position 1,158 of record DATGOL010000079.1, read on the forward strand.
AACCCCGAGCAGTATCCGGTTCTCTCGCGCGTAAAGCCGGGGGACATTCGCGCGTCGCTTCCCGATTCTCCGCCAGCCGAGGGTGAGTCGATGGAGGCAATTCTGGATGACTTCGAGCAGAAGATCCTGCCGGGCATCACTCACTGGAACCACCCTTCCTTTTTCGCGTATTTCGCCGTTTCCGGCTCACCGGCGGGCGTAATAGGCGAAATGCTCGCGGCGGCGCTGAACGTGAACGGCATGCTCTGGCGCACGTCGCCGAGTGCCACCGAGCTGGAGCAGCTCTCGCTGAGCTGGCTGCAGCAGCTGATGGGGCTCCAGGGAAACTGGTTCGGCATGATCACGGATACGGCGAGCATGTCCACCATGCTTGCACTCGCGGCCGCTCGTGAGGCCCGCGCCGAACTGCGCGTTCGCGACCTCGGGCTTGCCGGTCGCCCGGACGTTCCCGTCATGCGCGTGTACTGCTCCGAACACGCTCATTCATCCGTTGACAAGGGCGCCATTGCACTCGGCATCGGCCACGACAACGTGGTGAAGATCCCGGCTGACTCCAGCTTTCGCATGCGCGTGGACGCACTCGAGAACGCAATCGCGAACGATCGAGCGAATGGCATGCTGCCAATCGCCTGCGTGGCAACGGTAGGCACCACGAGCACTACGAGCGTTGACCCGGTTCCGGAAATCGCGAACGTGTGTGCAGCCAATGATGTCTGGCTTCACGTTGACGGCGCCTACGGCGGTGCGGCGGCGGTGGTTCCCGAGCTGCGCGGAGTGCTCGATGGCGTTGAGCGCGCAGATTCATTCGTCGTGAACCCGCACAAGTGGCTGTTCACACCGGTGGACTGCTCCGCGATGTACACGCGCCGGCCTGAGGTACTGCGTCGCGCATTCTCGCTGGTTCCCGAATACCTGGCCACTCCCGAAACGGACGCCGTGAACTTCATGGACTACGGAGTTCAGCTGGGACGTCGCTTTCGCGCACTGAAGCTCTGGATGGTGCTGCGCTCGTTCGGCGCGAACGGCATGGCGGAGAACGTGCGCAGGCA
>DATGOL010000080.1:0-10196 GCA_035306065.1 Gemmatimonadales bacterium
GTGGTTCAGAGCGCAATCGGGTTGTTTTACGCCGAAGAGTGATCCGCAGGTTCGCGCACACAACGCAAAGGGGCGCCGGTAATGAACCGGCGCCCCTTTGCGTTTGCGAGATGAAGCTCAGCCCCCGGTGGACCTTCGGGCGCGAGTGGACGCGCCAGACGGAGTGGCCGGCGCAGAGGCCTTGGCGCTGCCTGATTTCGCTGTTGAACCTTTGGCTTTGGGGGCCTTCGGTGCGGGAGTCTTTGCTGATGCGGCCTTCGAGGCCGGCTTCCCGTTCGGTGCAGCGGCCTTTGCAGCTGACTTCCCCTTGGTGGCGGCGGCCTTTCTCACGGTAGACTTTCCACTGGACGCACCGGCCTTTCCGTTCGCTGCTGCACTCTTTCCGTTAGCAGACGGATCGTTCACACCCGACTCTCCGTTCGCAGCCGAGCTGCTTCCCACCGGAACGGAAGCCTTGCCGGTCGTGGAACTGGTGTTAGATCCGTTTGCCGCACTGGTCTTTGTGCCGGAGGCTATGGACTTCGCAATCTTCTTTGCTGCCTCATCGGCTGCATCCAGAGCATCCAGCGCCGCCGGAACGTCAGCAACGTCGCTCACGTCAGGCAGCCTTGCAGGTATGACCACGGCCGGCGGCGTACGCTTGGAGTCCACGCGAGTATTCGGGCGTGTACGCCGGCTTTGCTCCAGGTAACGTTCGTACTCGACCTTGGCCGCAGCCATTGCGGCCTCGTATTCGGCGTTCGACATCATCTCTCGGGTTGCGTCAAGACGTGCAACGCTGCCGGGGAACGGTTGCCCCGCACGTCGTGAATGAAGCGGATAATGCAATATCGCAGTTGGCGAGCCGGAATGCCGACCTCGCCCCGCGTTGCGCCACTCCAGATGTACGGCCGGATCGCAAATCCCGCTGGAAGCGTGCACGGCGGCTGAACCGTTCACTGGCAAACTGGAGCTTTCGAGCTGAAACCGCCCGGGAGGCAGTTTCGTAGGACCATACAACGGAGGTACACATGTTCGAACTGATTGGACTCATGGCGCTCGGTGCGCTTGTATATGGCGGGTACTCGGCAACGCGTCGCTTCGTGCGAGACCGGCTCCGCTACGTGGACGCGGTGCAGAAGCGCTTCACACCCTGGCTGGCGGGCGTTGCCGCAACTACCGTCCTGCTGCCGGTAACGTGGTTGCTGCCCTTCGTTGGCCTGGGTACGGCAATGCTCGTGGGTGTGAGTGTTGGCGTAGGAGTAGCCAGAGGCGCTGCAGACGTACGCAAGCGGAACGGCGGGGGAGACGGCTGGACCGCGCTGCCGCGCATCTGACCGGGAATCATATCCGGTAGTGCAGCAGCGCTCGCGCCCCGCATGAATGCTGTGCGAGCTCCGTAGTCGGTTCGTGCTCCGTTAGGCAGCCGGGCGCTCACCTGGTGAACGCTCGGAGTCCCGCCCGCCAACAACGCCGTACTCGCGTGCGATCTCGAGTACTTCCTCCGCATCCAGCACCTCCTGGTCGAGCAGCGCATTGGCTATAGCCTCCACAGCATCGTGGAATTCCTCCACGATGCTGTTTGCGCGTTCGGCCTGGGCGGTGATCAAGGCGCTGACAGCGTTGTCCACCATTGCCTGCAACTGAGGGCTGGCGCTGCCGCCCTGGGCAGCCGGGTCAACGCTCACAAGCCCTACGCCGTTGGTCATGCCGAACTCACCCGCCATCCGTCGGGCAACGCTGGTTGCCTGGATGAGATCACTGCCCGCGCCGGACGTTATCTGATCCTCGCCGAGGAAGTGCAGTTCTGCGGCACGACCGCCGAGTGCCTTGGCGATCACTCCTTCCAGATAGCGCCGCGGGTACAGGTGGCGATCTGCTTCCGGAGCGAAGTGTGCAGCGCCTAGCGAGCGACCGCGTGCCTCGATCGTAACCTTGTGCAAGGTGTCCTCAGGGCATGCCACGAGGCCCACCACAGCGTGACCGGCCTCGTGGAGCGCGATCAGCCGGCGTTCAGCCTCGGAGACCACCACGCCGGATCGCACGCGGCCGAGGAGTATTCGGTCGCGTGCCTGTTCGATATGGGCGTTGGTCACGAGTTTCTCGCCATCCTGCACCGCGATCAGCACCGCCTCGTTAAGCAGGTTCGCCAGTTCGGCTCCGGAGTGACCAGGCGTGAGGCGGGCCAGCTTCTCCAGCGTCACGTCGGGTGCCAGGGGCGTATTGCGTGCGTGAATGCGCAGGATGGCAAGCCTGTCTTCCTGGGTAGGAAGCGAGACTTCCACCACTCGATCAAAGCGCCCCGGGCGACGAACGGCAGGGTCCAGCATGTCCTCACGATTGGTGGCGGCCATCCATACCACGCCTTCGTTGCCCGCCATGCCATCCATTTCCACGAGCAGCTGGTTCAGCGTTGTCTCTTCTTCGCTGGTGCGGTTCGGCCGGCCACGTCGGCCGCCTATCGAGTCGAACTCGTCGATGAACACGATACACGGGGCACTCTCTCTTGCACGTTTTGCGAGAGAGCGAACCCGACTGGCGCCCACGCCAACGTACATCTCCGTGAAGTCGGAACCCGAGGCACTTATCACCGGAACCCCAGCTTCGCCGGCCACGGCGCGTGCAAGCAGCGTCTTGCCGGTACCCGGAGGACCGACGAGCAGAACGCCCTTGGGGCAGCGCGCGCCCATGCTCAGGAAGCGCTGAGGCTCTGCGAGAAAGGCGATTACATCCTGCAGGTCTGCGCGTGCCTCACGAGCGCCGCCCACGTCATTCATCGTGAGATGGCGTTCAGCCGGTGTAACCAGGAAACGACGCGCCGAACCAGTGCGCATGCGCCAGAGCAGACCACCGCCCAGGATAAGGAGCAGTAAGGTAGGGAGCAGTACCAGGGCACCTTCCGGCGATCGATACGCGGAGGTGGAATGCACGTTCACCACCAGCCCTCCCGCGGCCCATCGCTCCAGGTCTGCCAGTGAGATCCCGGCACCAGGCACCTCCGAGCTCAGGCTCGTGGTTCCGTCTGCGCGCGGCTCGCTCAGAACGGCAACGATGCGCGAGCCGCCACTGTGCACCTGTACTTCGGAGAGCTCGCCGGCAGCGATTGCACTGGCGATCGTGGAGAATGACACCTCCGTCGGCCTGGAAGCGCCCGGAGCAGCAACGCGCCAGGCAATCAGCATCACCAGCAGCAGCGCGGCGAGGCCGAGTCCGGCGACCCCGGTTCTCGTCCGCATCCACGCCGGCGGAAATGTCTTGCGCCGCTGGTTCGGGCGGGACGAACCGGGAGTGGTGCGAGAATTCTCGCTCCCGGCCTGCTGCTGTTGTGTGAGGGACATCGCTACGGCTCTGGATACGGCATCGCGTCACGAGTGACCAGAGGTCGCTCGCCGCGAGCTGGGGGGAATTGTGGGCAGGGGTAGAGCAGTCGATGGGGCTGACCTTCTGTGCGACGAGCGCGGGAGAGCGCGCGTCACTCGTGGCCGTTCGTGGAGGGTAACCGGGCACCTTCCACCAACCCCGGAACTTCGTACCTCCGGGTACTACGCACGCCGAGGAAGTGTTCCCTCGCGCTGTGCAGTTCGCGTCGCGGTCCACCATTCGCATGACAATTGCTCTGCCGGTTCAGCGGCAATTGGTACGCACATTCCGGCGCGAAGCCTGGGTGTGCTCGCGACGCACAATATTAGCTTAACGCGCTCGAGTACGGTCGAGCACGGTCGACTACTCGAAGCTGTGCGTCGAATCACAAGAGAACTGCAGCCCTGGAGTGGTGAAGAGTTCGGGAATGCAGAAGGAAACAGCCCGGTAGTCTGCAAGGGTTTGCGAAGGTCGCGTTCGGCGGCTGTCATTCGCGTCACCAGCATGAGAGCCATTTACTCCGAATGAGCGATTCGATTATCAGGTGCATTCCGTTCACGACAAGGCTTCGATGCGGTCGTACGGCGTTGGCAATGGCTGCCGCGCTCGTTGCTCTAACTGCCTGTCAGGGAGCGGAGCTGAACGACGCCAGCACGGTTCCGCTCAGCGGGTGCGGTGAGGACTCGGCCGGCCTTTCACTGCCCCCAGGCTTCTGCGCATCCGTATTTGCCGATGACGTGGGTCCGGTAAGACTCGCGGACGTTTCGGACGAAGGAACCCTTTACGTGATTCGAAGGGGCGGTGTGGAGGGGGAGGGAGGGATATTGGCGCTGCGCGATACCACAGGTGACGGTGTGGCGGATGTCAGGGTGGACTTCGCGCCTGACGTGCGCGGCACGGGCCTGGAGCTGCATGACGACTACCTGTATGCGGAAGCCAACGGGTCCATCGTGCGGTACACCATTCCCGGGGAAGAGATCATACCCTTGGCGGCGCCCGATACGATCGTTCACGAGTTGCCGCGTGGAGGTCACGATGCGGTGTCGTTCGCTCTTGACGGCATTGGCGGGCTGTATGTGAACGTCGGCTCGCTCACGAACTCATGCCAGGTGGAGGATCGTGGAGAGGAGAGCCCCGGAGTTGATCCATGCATCGAGCTCGAGACCCGTGCCGGTATCTGGCGCTTCGACGCGAACGAAATCGGACAGCGGCTGTCGGATGCCACACGCTGGGCTACCGGAATCCGGAACGCCGTCGCGGTGGGATTTGATCCGGATGGCCGGCTCTGGGCGGTTCAGCATGGCCGTGACCAGCTCGTTCAGAACTGGGGCCGGTACTTCGACGAAGAAGCCAGTTCGGAGAATCCTGCCGAGGAGCTCCAGCTGGTGGCGCGAGGCGACGACTTCGGCTGGCCGTACTGCTATTTTAGCCGGACGCACGCGAGGAAGGTGCTGGCACCGGAGTACGGCGGAACCGGGGCTGGCGAGGTGGGTCGCTGCTCGGAGGCAAAGAGTGCTGCTGCCACATTTCCGGGGCACTGGGCACCGATGGACATCCTGCACTATACGGGGGAGCGGTTTCCGTCCCGCTACCGCAACGGGGTGTTCATCTCCTTTCATGGATCCTGGAACCGCGAGAATGGCCAGGCGGGGTTCAACGTGGTTTTCCTGCCAATGGGTCGCGGCGACCCTGCAGCGGAGTTCGAGGTATTTGCGGATGGGTTCGCGGGGATGGACGAAGTACCACGCGCGAATGACGCGGCCTTTCGGCCCACGGGCCTGGCGCAGGGCGCTGACGGCAGTGTGTACGTCACCAGCGACAGGGGAGGCCGTGTATGGAGAATCACCTATCGCGGAGACGCCTGACGCCGGAGCCTGCAGCGGGCGGGCGCTTCGCGCGAGCCATATACGGGCTGCTTGGAGTATTTCATCGTTGGGCGGAATCCGGCTGGGGCGGCAGTGCGGTGGCGTCGTGGGGCTTCCTTCAGGGGTCCGTTATGCCGGGCCCCACGGAAGCCATACTGGTGCCGCTGGGGCTGGCCGACCCGCGGCGCGCCTACCGTCTGGCGGCGTTTGCACTGGCTGGATCAGTGGCGGGCGGGATAGTAGCGTACGCACTCGGCAGTGGAGCCTTCGGCAACCTTGCTCCGCGGATGCTGGAGGCGTTCGGCATGTCGCCGAGTGCGGTGAACGCGAGCCGCGGTTTGATAGATCGTTGGGGTTGGCTGCTGGTGTTTGCGAGCACTGTTTCGCCCCTGTCTGCGAAGGTTGTTTGCATTGCGGCGGGTGCGTTCGGATTACCGTTCTGGCAGTTTCTGCCTGCGCTGGTGTTCGGGCGGTCGATTCGGAATGTGGTGGTGGCGGCGATTCTGAGGCGCGCGGGTCCGGCGCTTCAAGCTCGGCTTTACCGGCGCGTGCGTGGTGATGACCCGGACGCGACGCTTCCTGCCACAGGGTCAACGTGAACATCGCGGCATGAATGTAAAATCTGATGTAGTTGCGAGTTAGCGCTGTAGGTATCACGTAAGACATCACGTGAGGTTGCCCGCGTCGCAGGGATAGGAGGCGCGGGCGTGGCCAGCCGGAACCGCGACGCTTTCCAGCCTCGGCCGGTGCTGCGTCGGGTCACTTGGCGGTCACGATATTCGCCCGGCGTCTTGCGACGGCACGTGCCAACGCTGAAAATTGCAAACTCCCCCATTGCCGCACAAAATAGTATCTGGGGCAGTACATGAATCCGCGGGCTGGTGTTTTCCCAGCCAATAATGTTCAACCGCTCTACCAGCGGGAGGCCGAATGCATGATGTCGAGCAGGTGATTCGCGATGCGGGACGACAGCACCGTCGTGTGCTCGTTCGCGTCAATCCGCGGGCAGGCGAAGCTTACGAGCGTGAACTCGAGCCATATGGAATCGTGGATGGCGTTCTGCACGCCTTCTCCTATCTCCGCAACGAGTTCAGAACCGTGAAGATGGAAGAGATCGCGGACGTGAAGATCACGCCGCGTTCCTTCGAGCCGCGTCGTCCGGTGGATCTGTAAACACAGAACGACCCCATTAGGCGGTGTCTGCAGAACGCCGGCACTGAAGCGTCCGGCTATTTGCCTCACCGGCGGAGTAGCAAAGGAGCGGTCGGCCGCGTGCCGGCCGCAATTCGTTCCGGTAGTTCCCACACCAGAATCAGACCCTTGTACACGCATTCCGAGCCCGCCCTGAAGCTCGCGTCGCATAGCGCCTTCGACTTTCCGAGAGTCATGTGCAGAGTGCTGAGCGCAATCAGCCTGGCCGCAATAGCCATGGCAGGCCTCACGACCAGTGTCGCACACGCTCAGGCCGACGCAGTTCCAGCCGTTCCGCCAATCGAGTTCGAGAAGTACACGCTGCCGAATGGACTCCAGGTAATCCTGCACCAGGACCGTTCAGTTCCGCTCGTCGCGGTGAACGTCTGGTACCATGTGGGATCCGGAGACGAGCAGCCCGGGCGCACGGGCTTCGCACACCTGTTCGAGCACATCATGTTCATGGGCTCGCTGAACGTTCCCGTGGGAATGTTCGACATCTGGCTCGAAGGCGCAGGAGCCAACAATAACGGCTCCACCACTCCGGATCGAACGAACTACTACGAGTGGATGCCGTCCAACGCACTGCCGCTCGCCCTCTGGCTTGAGGCAGACCGACTCGGCAACCTCCTTCCGACCATGACGCAGGAGAAGCTGGACCTCCAGCGCGACGTGGTGAAGAACGAGCGGCGGCAGGGTGTGGACAACGTGCCTTACGGCATGGCGTACGAGACTATCCTGGCGGCGCTGTTCCCAGCCGGGCACCCGTACTCGTGGAGCACGATCGGCTCCATGGAAGATCTCTCCGCCGCTTCGCTGGAGGACGTGAACTCGTTCTTCTCCACTTACTACGCGCCGAACAACGCCTCCCTTTCGATTGCCGGAGACTTTGACCCCGACTCAGTGAAGCAGATGATTTCGGAGTACTTCGGCTGGATACCGCGCGGGAGCGATATGCCGCCGCGCCCGCAGGTGAGGCCTGCACCGGTTGCTCGCGATACCTTCCTCGTTCTCGAGGATCGCGTTCAGCTTCCGCGTCTCTACAACACCTGGCACAGCGCCAGCGCCCTTACAGATGACGACGCGGCGCTTTCCGTGCTGGCCTACATCCTGGCAGGCGACAAGAACTCCCGGCTGTACGAGTCCATGGTGTACCGCCTTCAGGTTGCGCAGGACGTGCGCGTTGCACAGGACGGGATGAGGCTGGACGGCATGTTCATGCTGCAGGTGACTCCGCGTCCCGAGCATACTCCGAGCGAGATGCAACGGATGGTAAATGAGGAGCTGGTGCGCATACAGCGTGAAGGCGTGACCGAGCGCGAACTGCAGCGCGCGAAGAGCGTAATCCTGGCGAGCTCACTCAACCGGCTTGCCGGAGTGAGAGGGAAGGCGGATGAGCTCAACTACTACAATTACTTTGCAGACGACCCCGGCTACGCATCGCAGGCGGCCGCAAAGTATGCCAGACTGACCACCGGAGACATCCGGCGGGTTGCGCGGGAATATCTCGGCAAGCCGCGAGTTACGCTGACGGTGGTGCCGACAGGAGAATCGGAGCTGATGGTCTCGGGAGGTGCACGATGACTGCAAGCTCCGTAACCCGGGCGCTCAACGCTCGCTCCATACTTTCTGTGGCAGCGCCCGGCGCTCCATTGCCTGCTCGAGTTGCAATACGCGGCGCAGCGTTTACCGCGCGATCGATCACTCGTGTGGTGCTCCCGGCGTGTCTGCTGATCCTGGCAGCGTGCGCCAGCAGCGCTCCGCCGGCGGCGGACAACCCAGGGGCGATCACGCCATCCGCGACCGCTGCTGACTTCCCGACGTCGCCACCTGAGCTCGGAGACCCCGCACCGCTTCTCATGCCGCCGGTGGTGGAGCGTCGGCTGCCAAACGGGCTTCGTGTGCTCGTGGTCGAGCACCATGAACTGCCACTGGTAACCGCCATGCTTGCCGTTCGTACCGGTGCCGAGGCGGACCCGGACGGTGAGGCCGGGTTGGCGACGATGGTTGCCGACCTGCTCGATGAAGGAACTCAAAGCCGCAACGCGCTGCAGATTGCAGAGCAGGCGGCGCTCATTGGTGGCAGCATTTTCACTTCCGCTGGCTGGGATGCGAGTACCATCACCCTGCGCGGCAACACTGCCACACTGGACAGCAGCCTGGCGCTGATGGCAGACGTGGTGCTTCGGCCTTCCTTCCCGGCGGCGGAGCTCGAGCGCCTGCGTGCGGGCCGCCTCACGGGTCTGGTGCAGCTGCGAGATCGCGGCCCGGCGATCGCCGACCGCGTATTCAATGACGTGGTGTTCGGAGCTAAGCACCCGTACGGACGTCCGACCGGCGGTACCGAAGCCAGTACGGACGCGATCTCGAGAGCGAGCGTACAAAGGTTCTACGATACCTACTATCGTCCGAACAACGCAGTGCTGGTGGTTGTGGGCGATGTGAGCCCCGACGACCTGGTGTCCCGCGTGCAGGCCCTGTTCGGTAGCTGGCAGCGCGCGCAGGTTCCCGCGACGGAGTTCGATGCGCCATCTGCCGCACGAGCGGGCCGGATCTACATCGTTGACAAGCCCGGTGCACCGCAGTCATCGGTGCGCATTGGAACGGTGGGAGTGGAGCGAAGCTCCGCGGATTACTTCCCGCTGGTGGTGATGAATACGGTGCTTGGCGGGTCGTTTACCAGTCGGCTCAACCAGAATCTTCGTGAGACGCACGGCTATACCTACGGGGCTCGCTCCAGTTTCGGTATGCGGCGTGAGGCGGGGCCGTTCACGGCCAGCGCGGAGGTTACGGGGACGCTCACGGATTCCTCGCTCATAGAGTTCTTCAATGAGCTTCGAGCCATCGGTGACACCGTTCCAAGAGCAGAACTGGAGAAGACGAAGCGCTACCTCCAGCTTCAGCTTCCCGGAAATTTCGAGACCACCGGCGGAATTGCGGGCGAGCTTCTCACGGTGGCGCTCTATGACCTGCCGCTCGACTACTTCGACAGCTACACCGATCGCATATCTGCCGTGACGCAGGCGGACGTGCAGCGTGTTGCGCGAAAGTATGTGCAGCCTGGTGCAATGCAGGTGGTGATCGTGGGAGATCGCGAGTCGATCGAGCCTGCAATTCGTGCAACGGGGATTGCGGATGTGACGGTGCGGGTGTTCCGGGAGTAGGAGTTGCCTGTAGCGAGCCGGCGCTGAGTAGCGCCGTCATCGGGTGTTTGCGCAGCGAGTGGCGCGATCTGCGTTGAACGCCCGGTGGCCAGTCTGTCGCCGATGCGCGTCGGTTCTTCGCCTGCGTGGCATGACGATCCGTCCTCACCGGTGCATGGATCTTGCCCAACCGTGTGATGGCCGATTCGCGCGGCCATACAGTGATACAGTGCCGTGCGATGGGAGCCGGAAAAGGGGTTCGCACCATGGAGGGTGAGATCATGCAGCACGAAGATCGCGCGCGACTTGTTCCGCTCTCGGAAGCCACAGGATTCCAGATTGGCGAAGGAGATCCGGATGTTCGCGGCTGGATGGTGCACGGCGCCGACGGTCGGCGCGTAGGCGAGGTAGACGATCTCATCGTGGATCTCGACGCGGGACGGGTTCGCTACCTGCGGGTGCTGCTCACTGATGCCGAAGAGGGCGAGCCGCTCGTGCTCATCCCGGTTGGTTTGGCAACCCTGGAACCTGAACGCGATGCGGTGAGTGTGCCTACGGTGACCGTAGCGTCAATCGCCTCGCTCGAGCGCCATGGCGGCGGTGTGGTGGAGCGCGAGTACGAGATTGCGGTAAGGCGCGGCATAATAGCGGCGGCGCC
>DATGOL010000081.1:0-27266 GCA_035306065.1 Gemmatimonadales bacterium
CCATTCCGTTGGCGTGCTTCCTGTGGGCGTGCACGAACTCGGGGTGGACTTCCTGAGCGGCGGCGTGCTGAAGTGGCTGTGCGGTGGTCCTGGCGGGAGCTTCCTGTACGTGCGTCCGGGGCTTTCGGGAACGCTGGAGCCCGCGGTAACCGGCTGGCAGGCGCATGCGCGCCCGTTCGCCTTCGAGCAGGAAATGGAGTATGCGAACGGCGCTGAGCGCTGGCTCGGCGGCACACCGCCGGTTCCGGCCCTTTATGCGGCTATCGAGGGCCCGCGGCTCGTAAGGCAGGCAGGGCTGCACCGGATAAGGGCGAAGAGCACCCGGCAGACCAGCCGACTGATCGACCTGGCGAGGGAACAGGGCTGGACCGTCAACGCCCCCGAAGACTCGCACCAGAGGGGCGGAACCGTCGCCATTGACGTTCCCCACGGCTATGAGGTAGCGCAAGCGCTGCTCGCTCGCCAGATTCTCGTGGACTACAGGGCCGGTGCGGGAATCCGGATCGCGCCACACTTCTACACTCGCGACGACGAAGTCGAGCTCGCGATCGCATCCATTGCCGGAATCATCCAGTCCGGCGAATGGAAAACGTTCGCAGGTTCGCGTTCTGTCGTTACCTGACGATGGTGGAGGCGTGCCCTGCACACCTCCACGTGGCTTCATTTCCTCTCCCAATAACATGCGCGCGCCACAGAAGATCCGAAAGCAGTACACCAACAACGAGTATCCGCTGGTCATCATGCGCTTCGAGGATGGCCACGAGATCAAGGTCTATCAAAACACCGGCAAGGAGTTCGACGCCTGGCCCGGTGAGACCATCAAGCTGCTTGCCATGTATGACCCCACGTCCAACGATCGCGAGCTCGTTGAGTCGCGCAAGGCAGACGACTTCGCCGACGCAGGCGCCGCCTCGGCATGAGGCCGCGGGCTGCAGGCGATGCGACGAGTATCGTTTGCAGCCCACCTGTTGCGGATGGGCAGGCACGTGTCCTGCCCATCCGGGTAGCAACGCTACCCAGTTCTTCATGTCTTACTGCATAAACGTCAGGCCGCTATCGCTCGCCGCTGCACTCGTTCTGGCGCTTTCCGCGCCGGCCGGGGCGCAGTTCGCAACCGTGCCTGTTGCACCCGCCCCAACGCCGTACGACGTCAGGTTCGGACCCGACACGGCGGTATCCCTCACGCCGCTCCAGCGGGATTCACTCAAGGCCGCGGCGCGGTCGCAGCTGCGTGCATGGGTGGATTCCGCCGCAACCGGACTGGGCATCGAGCTTCAGCTGCGGGACTCCATCCCGGTGCCAGGCGACTCCGCAGCGCTGGACTCCCTCACGCGGAACACAGGGGCCGCTCGTGGGGCGCCTGCGGATCGCGATTCCGTGAGGCGCGATTCCACAAGCCGGGACTCCGTCAGCGAAGCTGTCCGCTCCGAGGCCGTCAGGCGGGCGTCCGTCAGGCGCGATTCTGTCGTTGGAGATTCCATCCGCCGCGACTCCCTGTCGCGTGCACGCCGCACCGTACCACCGGCAGTCGATCCGAGCTCTGCCGCAGCGGTTCAGGCCAGCCACACGTACCCCGATCAGCCACAACCGGGTAGACATTCGAGCGTTCGGTACGACGTCGTACTGCCCTCCCAGCGGCACTCCGGACACACACCACTCAATTGACAGCCTTCAGCGATCGTCGCGGCTTCGCGATGATGCGTATGCTCGGCCTGTTCCTCATTCTGGCTGGCGGCCTCCTGATCGCAGCCGTCGGCTGGCGGTACATGCAGGGCGCACGTACCCGCGATGCCGCCCGCGCACAGTGGAATGAGCTTGCGTCGGGGCCAGGAGCAGCGGAGAGCGTGGAGCAGGTTGTTCCGGGGGCGCCGGTGGCTCGCATCATCGTTCCGCGCCTTGCGATTGACGAAATCGTTCTGGAAGGCGTGGCCGCCACGGAACTCAACGCCGCACCGGGACATCACCCGCGCACGCCGCTTCCCGGAGGGGCGGGGAACTCGGTGATCTCCGCTCACCGGGACCGGCATTTTTTCGCGCTCGGCCGAGCGGTTCTTGGAGACACCGTCATTACACAGACTCTGCAGGATGGCGCCCTCCGGTGGCGCATCGTTGGCCGCCGCGTGGCCGCCGCAGATTCGGCGTTCGTGCTCCCCACCGACACTCCAATGCTCACCCTCACCACCTGCTGGCCCATCCGGCACATCGGCCCTGCGCCCGATCGCCTGATTCTCACAGCCGAGCCGATAGACCTCGGAGACGAGGTGGTGGGATCGCCTGAAGCAGACGACAGCGAGCACCTGCCGGTCTCGGCTGAAGGCAACGGTGATGCCGGGGGAGGCTTCCGCGGCCAGGCAGTCCGAGCGCAGACCGGGCGCTGACCGGCGCGCTCCGAGCGCCAAATGACAGGTATTAGACTGCGAGCATGACATCTCCACTCTCGAACATTGTGCTCAGCAGGTCGGTGTCCGAGGCCCGTGCGGCGGGGCATCCGATAGTGGCCCTTGAAAGCTCCGTGCTTGCGCAGGGTCTGCCGATTCCGTCCAACCGCGAGGCGGCCGAATCCATGGCCGCGGCGGTGGAACGTGGTGGCGCGGTACCCGCCATCACCGGCGTGGCACGCGGCCAGGCAAAGCTGGGGCTCGAGCCCGATGAACTCGAGCGCTTTCTCCATCGCGAGGGCGTAAGCAAGGTGTCTTCGCGCGATCTGGGCGCGGTGATGGCCCGGGGCGGAGACGGTGCCACCACCGTGGCAGCAGCACTCACCATCTGCCGCGCCGCAGGAGTTCAGGTATTCGCCACGGGCGGGATAGGCGGCGTGCACCGGGCCCCGCCGTTCGATGAATCTGCAGACCTCATGGAGCTCTCGCGCACGCCGGCCGTCGTCGTCTGCGCCGGCGCAAAGGCAATTCTGGACCGTCCGGCCACGCTCGAGCGCCTCGAGACGCTTGGGGTGGCCGTGATCGGGTACCGCACGGATGAATTCCCGGGCTTTTTTACCGTGGGAACAGGATTGCCGGTGCCACACAGGGTGAATGACCCCGAGGGTGTGGCGAGCGTCTTCCGATCAATGGCGAGCGTTGGCCATCCCGGATCGCTTCTGGTGGTTCAGCCGTTGCCTGAAAACGTGGCGCTGGAGCACGAACTTCTGGAGGAGGTACTGGAGCGGGCACTGCAGGAGGCGGAGCTGGCGGAGGTTCGGGGGAGTGCCATGACACCCGTTCTCCTGGCCGCTGTCCAGGAGGCAACGGGTGGTCGAGCGCTCGCGGCGAACCTCGCCCTGCTATCGCAGAACGCTTACCTTGCAGCAGAGATTGCGACAGCACTTGCCGCATCGTAAACCGGGTGGAAGTTCGGCTCTCGAACGCCACTTCGAACAAGACTACCGGGCGCTTGCGGTATCGGGGCGCTTCCCACTTTCTGCCCTTGTTACGGGGGCAGTAGGGCGGCCGGCACGGTGAATGAACCGTTTGCCGGTTGGAAGGTACAACAGGCAGACCCTCATCTCTGGAGGTTCGCGGAGATATGCCCACCCCTTTCCTGAGCTCGGAAGAGTACGACGAGAAGGCGCATGAGCTGTACAACGAAGGGCAGTATGACGCCGCGCTCGAAGTGCTTCGCGAGGGCCTGGCGCTCTACCCGCACGCGGTAGAACTGCACGTCGGGGTCGGCTATGCGCGGCTGGCACGGGAAGAGTACGCCTGGGCCCGACTCGTTTTCGAGAAGGCCCTGGTTCTCGATCCCGAGCACGAAGACGCGCTGGCCGGCTACGGTGAAACGCTTCTCCGATTCGGCCAGCGAGACGAAGCCCTGCGCCACTTCCGGCGCATACTTGCGCTTGGCTACGAAGACGACATCGACCTCGTTCTTCAGGTTGGCCGTGCTCTTTTCCGTGAAGGGCTCGTATCGGAGTCGGCGGAGTTTTTTGACGCCGCAGTTCGCGAAGCGCCGGAGAACGCGGAAGCACTGGCGCTGCTCGGCTATGCACGCCACAGATACGGCGACGAGGAGACCTCCGTTCGCCTGCTCCGGCAGGCGTTGCGGTACGACGATTCCTATTCGGAAGCCCGCATCTACCTGGCGAACATTCTCTACGATCGCGGGGATTACGAAACGGCTCTCTATCACCTGGAGCGTACGTCCCCCGAGGATCACTGGGATGAGCTTGGTATCTGGCGTCTCCTCGAACTGCGCAAGGGATTGCGCGGAGCGAAGGACGATGATCCGTCGCTGCGCCAATGGGATGACCGTCTCACCGAGTTGGGCGGTGTTGCCGACGACATAGACGAGATGCTCTCAGAGATCGAGCAGCGTTTCAATGAATCCGAGGAGGAAGTGCGGGGGCAGCTGGAGCTGTTCGGCACCCTGCTCGGTGACCTGGCCGAGCGCCAGCCCGAGATTTCGGATGTTTTCGCCACCAACGTGGATGGAGCAGTGGTATCGCCGATGCGTGAGCCGGTGCCGTCGTCGGCAGAGGAGCAGCAGCACGAGATCGAAGTGGATGGCAGCCCGCTGGTTGGCAGCTGGGAAGACCTCGTGAGGCTCATGCGCGACGCGGATATGTCATCGCGCGGCAGTTCGCTACAGGAGTACATGGTGCAGGAGGCACGGCGCGCGTTCACGCGTACCGGTGCGCGCATTCCAACGCACGATGCGGAGAGTTTCATCCGTGCGAGTGCTGGAGCGGGCCTCCTTCGCATCGTGCGATGAGCAGTGGAGCGAACCGCAGGGCCGCGCTTGCAGCACTGGATCGTGGTCGTGGAGCACTGGGCAAGCTGGGTTCTGGAAACAGCCCGCAGGAGCGTCGTGAGGCGCTGAGGCAGTCCTGGGGTGCAACGGAAGTTGCACTTCGGGCGCTACTTGGCGGGTCGCCGCTGGCAGGCCAGCCACTCGTGAAGGCTCTGCGGGAAGATGGACTTCTCACGCTCGAACAGGCGCATGCACTGGTAGACGTGGCCGCCGCGAGCGAGCGCGCCGGCCACGAAGCGTACGAGCCAACCGAGACAGACGCGGAATCTGCGCGCTCCGGGTTCCGCATGCTCGACGACGCGCTTAACGAGGCGGCGGAGATCGAAGCCCGGCGCATGGCAGACCTCCCTCCGAAAGCGGAAATCAACGGCGCAGGCACTACCGCCGGCCCACCGGCTGCAGTGGCGCCCGGCGATTCGCGCCGCCGCTCGTTCTCCGTTGCACTGGTGGCCCTGCTCGCCCTGCTGCTGGTGATCGTTCCGCTTGGAGGATGGTGGTACTGGAGCTCGTACGGTTCCGTATCCGCCAAGGTGGAAGCGGCAGCGCGGATGTACAGCAGCGGCGACCGCGACGGCGCCCGGGTTCGGTTCGAACAGCTTGCGCGCGACAACCCCAACGAGGTGATGCCTCACGTGTACCTTGGTCGCATTGCGCGCGACAATGGTGACATGGCGGCGGCCAACCGCGAGCTCCAGGCAGCAATCCGCCTGGATCCCAACAGCCCCGTCGCCCTCAGGGAGATGGGATCGTTCATGCTTGCGAGTGGAGAGCCGGACGTAGCTCGACGCTTCTACGTACGTGCACTCACCCAGAATCCTGCAGACTCAACATCAATGGGTTTCCTCGGCTGCGCGCTCTCCCGGTTGGGGCGTGTGCAGGAGGCAGCAACCTGGCTGCAACGTGCAGGGCCGGGTGCCTGGTCGCAGTGTGCGGGTTCGCCGGCGCCCGCAGTCGCACCCATGCTCCGGTGACGGGAGGCGGTTCTGTAGCCGCAGCGGACGCAAGGCACCGGCTCTTTCCGGATGGTCAGTCCGTGCATTGCCGAGTGCTGGACAACGGCCTCACGGTGCTCGTGAGGCGGGACGACTCCGCCCCGGTTGCCGCAGTCGTCACGCTCGTGAAGGCGGGTTACTTCAACGAGGCAGACAGGGTGTCCGGCGTGTCGCATGTGCTGGAGCACATGTACTTCAAGGGCACGCCATCGCGAGCTGTGGGCGAGATTGCGCGAGACACCAGGGCTACCGGCGGATACCTGAACGCCTACACCAGCTACGACCACACAACCTACTACGCGGTAGTTCCCGCATCGGGTTTTGCGGAAGCGCTTGCCGTCCAGGCCGATGCGTTCGCGAATTCGCTGGTGGACGAAGGCGAGTTGCAGCGCGAGCTGGAAGTGATCGTTCAGGAAGCCAGGCGCAAGGCAGACAACCCGGCAGCGGTGGCGCGCGAGAAGCTCTACGAGCTGCTGTACGATCGCCACCGGATTCGTCGCTGGCGTATCGGCACCGAAGAGGGGCTGCGCGCCCTGTCGCGCGATGACGTAGTGGGTTTCTACCGTAATCACTACCGGCCCGGCAGCACGATCATCAGCATCGTGGGTTCGCTCGACGTGGAGGAGGTATTCCGCGCGGTCGAGGCGCTATACGGTGGATTGGCGGCCGGTGAACCGAAGCAGGATGAGGGACCGGACGAGCCGGACTCGGCGTCGTTTCGCTGGAAGGATCTGGACGGTGACGTGTCGCATTCACAACTCGTACTCGGCTGGAAGGTGCCGGGGCGATTGCACGCGGACACTCCACTGCTGGATGTTGCCGCCGCCGTGCTATCGGCAGGCAGAGCCTCCCGTTTGCACAGGAATGTTCGTGAGCGCAGGCTTGCGTCGAGCATCAGCGCATCGAATTTTACGCCGGGAGAGGTAGGGGTATTTGCCATTCAGGGTGAAACCCGACCCACCCGCGCGCTCGACGCTCTCCGGGCTTCGTGGATGTCAGTGTGCGATCTCGCCGAGCACGGTCCGAATCCGCTGGAATTGCAGCGGGCGCGCAGCCTGATCGAGGCGTCGTGGATGCGGCGCAGCGAGACGATGGAGGGCCAGGCTACATATCTGGCAGGATGGGAAGCGGTTGCCGGATGGAAGATGGGCGAGCGCTACCTGGGGCGGATGCTGGAGGCATCGCCGGAGGCGATTCGAGACGTTGCCAGGCGCTGGCTGACACTGGAGCGGATGGGCGTGGTCACCTTCCGGCCACGTGAGGCAGCGCCCGTGGCGCGCGACGCGAACACACTTCGCAAGGCGATCACCATTCGTGAGGTGGCGCAGGAAGCGCCGAACCGTCCGAGGCATGCCACGCCGGTTCCGCCGGTGCGCGTTACGCCGGTTGCGGAGTCGGTGGAGTTCGGGGTGCACGTGTTCCGAACGGAGCGGGGGCTGCCGGTGCTCGTGAGGCGAAAGCCCGGTGCGTCAATCGTGCATGCGGGGCTGTTTGCGGCTGGCGGAGCGCGGAACGAGCAGCCGGAGAATGCCGGAATCACGAAGCTGCTGTCGCGCACTGCACTCAAGGGCACTTCGCATCGCGATGCCAACTGTCTGGCAGAAGAGATGGAACTGCTGGGCGGAGTGCTGCGATCGAGCGCCAACGCTGAAACGTGCGGGTGGTCAACCTCGGTGCCGGCCAGTCATCTGCCTGCAGCACTCGAGTTGCTCGCGGACATCGCCCAGAACCCGCTGCTGCACGCAGATGCACTGGAAACGGAACTCGCGGTGGCGCTGGCGGAGCTGGGAACGCTGGCGGACGACATGCTGCGCTACCCGGTGAGCCTGGCACTCGAGTCTGCGTTTCCAGGTCATCCGTACGGGATTCCTTCTGCAGGACGCGAGGAATCGCTGCGTTCCATCACGCCGGAGTCGCTGCGGCGGTGGCATCGCGCGCAGATCCTGGAGGGAGAGATGGTGCTTGGAATCGTGGGTGACGTGGACGCGGCGGAGGCTGCGTCAATCGCGTTCACGCATTTCAATGCGCTGGAGTGGCGTCAGGCGCCGGAAGTCGAGGCGCCGGCGCGTCTGTCGGGACCAGTGCGGCAGGTGGAGAACCGTGACCGTGCGCAGACGGCCATTGCTCTCGCGCTTCCGGGTCCGACTCGGCGCGACTCGGCGCGCATTGCGGCGGAGCTGCTTGCCGACATAGCAAGCGGGCTGGGTGGCCGGTTCTTCGAAGAGCTCAGGGACAGGCGTTCGCTCGCCTACACCGTGCGCCTCTCGAGTGTCACGCGCACGGCTGCCGGCGTATTCCTGGCGTACATCGGAACTGATCCTGCCCGGGAGGAGGAAGCGCGTGAGGGGCTGCTGGCGGAGTTCAGCCGGTTTGCCGATGGCCCGGTAACGGACGAGGAGTTGCAGCGTGCCCGTATGTATGCGCTGGGTTCGCACGCGATTTCCCGGCAGAGCGGCAGCTATCTGTTGTCCGAGATGCTTGATGCGTGGCTGCTGGGGGAGCGCCTGGAGGAGTTGGAGACTTACGGATCGCGCGTGAGGGAAACGGGTGCTGCGGAGATCCGGGAGGTAGCGAGTCGCGCGTTAGGTGCGGGCGTGGCGGAAGGAGTGGTCAGGGGACGGTCATGAGCCCCGGAGGTGCACTCTCGCGGTCGCGCAGTGCCTGCAGGTCGAAGCGTATGCGGCCGCCAGCTGCGCGAAGCCCCGTGAGCCGCTCGTAGTCGGCGGCGTCTGCGATAACGAAGGCGCGTACGGCGTCTACGCGTGAGGCCCATGCCTTCGCGCGGCGCAGCGACAGTTCCTGGCTGCGTTCGCCGAATACGTATGGGTAGCCGCCGGCCACTACCCAGTGGGGTGTGGAGCCGGTGCCTGCGTGTATCCACCGATCGGCGGTCGCGAGGCGTGCCTCGAAGCCGGCCACGCCATCGATGGTGGGGAACAGCTCCAGCGCCACGAGCTCAACGGGCGATGCAGTGGACACCCCCCAGGAATACAGGGAACTGTCGCGTGCGACGAACCTGCCTATCGAGATGCCGACACGGGTTCTCGGGCGCAGGCGGTGCACCTCATCCGCTGCGGCGGCGTAGTAGCGGCGCATCCAGTCGTCAGGCGGAGTGCCCGGTGACCCCGTGTAGCCATCAGGTGGCCGGTCCATCGGGAACACCACGTCCGGCAGCAGGACACGCACCACGCGAGCCAGCATTTCCACGCGTGCGGCGAGGAGGGAATCCGGCGCGCTCTGAACAAGGCGGGTGTCCGCCCGGTCGAAGGCGAGCGAAACGCCGAGTTGCAGGGGTACGGTGTCGCGTCGATAGGGGGCGAGAACCCGCTCCAGCGAATCCAGCGCGCGAATCGTGGTGCCCGCCGGACGCAAGGTCACCATAACGAGACCGGCGGACAGTGAGTCCGCGAGCGCCATGTCATTGCGGATGGAGAGTGCGGGCGGGGCACCCGAGAGACGTCCGAAAATGCGAAGTCCGGTAACGAGTTCAGCGCCGGTGCGCTGTGCTGGAGCAAGCAGTGCGAAGCTGTTGAAGCCGCTCACGGCCCGTACGGCGCGAGGCAGTGCGACGACCAGGAGGAGCGTGGCACATGCGGCCGTTCCAACGGCCAGTATGGGGCGTGCTGCCTGCCCCAGTATCCAGCGGGCCGGAAAGAGCGGAGCCACTACCGGCAACAGGAGTGCGTGCCCGGTTTCGATTGACTCCCTGCCCAGGAGCGTGGAAAGCACGCTTTGCTGTGCCGCCAATAGCGACGTTCCGGTAAGGCCCGGATCGAAACCCAGCCCCGTGAGCCAGCGTGCGATCGCGATCGAGGCAACCAGCACCCCGTAAACGGCTGCGGGGAGTGAGATCCAGCGCGGAGCCTGGCCGGTGGCCAGGGCGGAAACGCACTGCGCCGCGGTGAGCAGGCAGGTGACCGGCCACAGCCAGGAGACTACGTGCAGCGTGCGGCCGTCCAGCGATGACGTAGTAAGCAGCGCTACGAGTAGCGCCGGGAGAATCAGGAAGCCGGCGGCGGAAGTGAGCGATGCCAGCCACGGAGCTGCGCGTCGGACCCGTGCGGCCTGCCCTGCAGCAACGAGATTCCAGACTACGAGGAGTGCCGCCCCCGCCCAGTAGAGCGCGGGCAGCAGTTCGGGCGGCGCCCAGTCCATCATCCCCGCGGTTGTGATCCCGTGTGAACGTCGCGCGCGGCCAGGCGCCGTGCGAAAACCTCTACGGCCTTGCGGGTTTCGCCGGTTGTGGGCGCAACGACGTCCAGTACGAGGAGTTCGTGATCGGGGAAGCTGCGGAATGCGACCCAGCCGCTGTCGAGCGGCATCCAGGCGGCAATGCCCTCGTCCGGCAGCTGCCTCGCCGCCGGTGCGGCTACCGCCGACAGCCCCGCAGCTCCGGAGGCCGCGATCAGCAGGCCGCTGAGCAGCGACGAGTCGCGGAGCTGTGTACCCGCAATGCCGTGCAGGTCCGCGGTGGTATGCACCAGGAGGGCGGAGCGAGAGTGGGTGGACATGCGTTGAAGCTAGCGGGCTTGTGGGGGGGAGGCAGGTGTTCTGTCTTCCCTGTCCCTTCTCGCGGAAGAAGGGGCGACCCTGATAGACGCGTGTGAAGGTAGAACGGTATCGGGCGGGCGCTGCGTTAAGCGGAGCGCCCGCCTCACGAGCAAACGGGCCTCAAACCAAAGAGGCAGTACTTAGTACTCAGTACTCAGTACTCAGTACTGCCTCTGATGTTAGTTCGCCCGCGTCCCTGGCTGGCCCCCACCTGGCCGGCAGCATAGCATTCAGCCCATGACTCCATCGGCCCTGCTCACGCCACCGAACCTGATTTCCCTCTCGAGGTTCTTACTGGCGGCGCTGTTCGTGCTCGCACAGTCGCCGGCCTACAGGCTTCTGCTGCTCGCCATGGCGTCCCTCTCGGACATGCTGGACGGCTGGCTCGCACGCCGCATGCAACGCACCAGCCGGTGGGGAGCACTCCTGGATCCCGTTGCAGACAGGATGTTCGTCCTCACGGCGCTCCTCGTATTCGTAGCGGAAGGGGTGTTCAACGCCTGGCATGCACTGCTCTTTCTCTCCCGCGATATCATGACCACCATCGGCTTCATCGTCGCACGCAGGGTGAGCTGGCTTCGTCCGGTCACGTTCCAGGCGCGACCGGTTGGCAAGGTGGTAACCGGGCTACAGCTGCTAACGCTGTACGTTGCCGTGCTTCGTCCGTCCGTCGCGCCATCACTGGTGCTGCTGGTCGGTGCGGTAGCAGCGGTTGCGGTGGCGGACTACACGCTCGCACTCTGGCGCGCACGCGTACGGTGAAGCGGCGCCTGCGTATGCTTGCGGCGCTGTGCACTGTGTTCGCCATGCTGTTGCTGACGTCCACCGCGGACGCACAGCTGCGTCGAGGCGGTATCGCCGGCGGGGTTCGCCTGGAAGCGCGAACGGATGTACGCTGGTCGGGTGCGCCTGACGTGCAAGGTATGCTGGGTGGCGCACTGCCGCTCGACAGGGCCGTCAGGCTGGCGTTCCTCGCGGGAGCAGGAGTGGAGCGAAACCACACTGGCAACCACGCCTCGATTACCGGTGAGGTGCATGCGCGCGTGCTGCTGGATCCGCTCGCGGCGCGCGACTACGGCTGGTACGCAGTTGCGGGAATGGGCTATCGGGCGGCGGAATCACATTCGCCGCGTGCCTACCTGGTTATGCTGGGTGGCGTTGAGGGTCCCCGGATACTCGGAGGGCGCGCCCGCCTCGCAATGGAAGCCGGTGTCGGCGACGGCGTCAGGCTCGGAATAGTGCTCAGGGCTGCGCGTCCCGGAGCGCGCTAGCTCAACATCCGCTTCCGTAGCGTCGGGGGGGGACGGCAACAGCGGGGGATGACGGCCACAGCGGGGGGACGACGGCCACCCTGCAACTGCAATGATTCGGGGCTCAGCCGTGGATCTGCGGAAGTTCAGAGGGTGTTGCCGTTGAACTTCGGTAGTTCAGGAGAAGGGGGTAGCCGGCAACCGGCTACCTCGAGCCGGCTGTCGGATACCGGCTTTCCCTCAGGCAGCGCTGGTAGCCAGCGCCTCGTCAGGCTCGGAAGCCTTCGGCGGTTGCACGAAACGCTCGGCAAGCGTACGCAACTGCTTCAATTCCGTCTCGCCAAGCTCCGGGTAGCGACCACCGATGAACGTCATCGTCTCGCCAAACCACTCCTGCTGATGCTCAGGGAGAGCACCGATTACTCCACACTGCATGATGTGCTGAAAAACCTCATCGCGCGCCTGCTCGAATGGCGTCGGCGCCGCGCTCTCTCGTCTGCGACGATTCTTTTTGCTCATGTACACTCGCGGCTATGGGTGAGACTCCAAATATAACCGATTTTATCTGGCTTTTCCACCCGCACACACCCGCACGCTCATGCCACACCCGGTTCCCCAACTGTTGCATCACTGCCGCAAGCACACCCCTCACCTGGTGTCACCATCAACCTCCACTTCCTGTACCACCTCGTTCGGCACCGGTTCACCGTTTTCCTGCATGCTCTCCGCGTCAAAGTCGTGAATGAACTCCGCCACAAGCTCAGGACGCTCCTCAGGCAGCAACCGCGCAGCAGACGGCACACGCAACAACCTCGCATTCGGCAAAACCTGAACGAGACGCTCCGCCACCGTCTCATCCAGCCACTCATCCAGCTGGCTCCGAACCACCAGCGCCGGCGCCGCTATCTCCTCCAGCGCAATCTCCTCCACCTCGGCGCTTCGAATAGCTCGAGCCAGCGCATACAGGTGCGCCACACCCTCCTGTCCCACGAACGGTGCCAGATAGCGGCCCATCAGCCGGGCTGGCATGGTCTCGCCCGGGTTCGCCACACTGCGCTCCAGCAGGCGGCCAAGCAGCGGGGCGGCACCGGTCACCGATCGCGCTATTCGCAGTGAATGGCGCACTGCCAGCCCCTCGAGCGCACGTACGTCGCGTCCCGGCAGCTCGTCGAACGCTCCGGCGTTGATCAGCACCAGCCGGCTCACCCGCTCCGGCCTGGTCGCAGCCAGCCGCAGCGCAACAGTACCGCCCAGGTCCACTCCCACCACCGTGGCTTGCTGCACACGCAGCTGGGTCAGCGCCCGGTCCAGATACTCCGCTTGGGCCGCCACACCGAAGTCGGCATCGAAGGGACGGTCCGACTCCCCGTAGCCGAACAGGTCAGGCGCATATACCACATGCCTCTGGCGCGCGAGCCGAACCCCTACGTCCCGCCACAGGAACGCAGAGGTAGGGAAGCCATGCAGCAGCACGATCGCGCTGGAACCGTGACCGTAGCGCTCCACGTGCATGCTGCCGGGACCCACGGGAATTCGAAGGGAATCGGGTAGTATGGTTTCCTCGCTTTCTTATGCGTACAGTCCGAACCGGTTGCGCCGAACGGGGTATCTTCGGGTGAGTGTCCATCCGGCCGCTTCAGCAGTCATGTACAGGCGGCCGGTTTGACTGAAGTGGATTGAAACTGGCCGGATATCCGGTGCATGGCCGAGAGGTGACGAGGGTACCTGACAGGTGCAGGCGCCGCTCCTCCCGGGGAATGTGCTCTCCCTCGCCCGTCCGGCATGCCTTAACTTATGCACCGCTGTTCCTGCGGTGCATCGGCGGACGAACGAAGTTCAGTCGCCAGGACGGTGCCAATGTCGGAACAGACCTATGATGACGGACGCGCCCGAAATCTGGAGCACATGCTCCGGATTCTTGCGGCACGAATTCGCGAGCTCGATGACTCCGGCGCCCTGTTGAAGGGAGCCGGCGAACTCACGCGCCTGATTGGCGACGTGCGCAGCGAGCTCTTCCACTATGAGGTTCGGGCAACGTACGACACACCGGAGGTGGCCAGGCATCGGCGCCTCGTGACGGACGCTACACGAGCCTCGGACCCTGCGTCGTGGGCGCCACGTGACTGGCAACCCGACAATGACAATGACGAAGAGGATTCCAGCTGGTGACTCGTAAGGCACAGCCCGTCAGGCCCAAAGGCCGCTCGCGCGCACCGTTCTACGCCGTGATCGCAGTGATCGCCGGCGTCGGAGTCTTCGCACTGATGCGGAGCGCCAACCAGCCGCGGCGCGATGCGCTCGAGCTGGATGCCGTAACACTTCAGAGCATCGGCACTGATGCTCCCTCCGGCTACCTGCTCGGCGACAGCACCGCGCTGCGCGTTCAGGAGTTTGCGGACTTCGAATGCAATGCGTGCATGAACTTCGCCACGATCACGGAGCCGGACATCAGGCAGCGGCTGGTGAACGAAGGGCTGATCTCCTTCGAGTATTTCTTCTTCCCGCTGGACCAGCACCCTAACGCGGTGAACGCCGCGCACGCTGCAGCCTGTGCCGATGACCAGGGCAAGTTCTGGGAGATGCACGACGCGATCTTCCACGGCTACAACGATTGGGCACTGCGCGCAAACCGGGACCCCAGGAGCGACTTCGCGCGTTATGCGGGCAACGTGGGCATGGATGTACGCGAGTGGGAAGCGTGCTACAACGAAGGGCGTCATCGCGAACGCATTCTCGCTCACAAGGCTTACGCGCTCCGTTTGGGCGTAAGGTCCACACCCAGTTTCCTGGTGCAGGGCAGGTTGGCTGAAGGCGCACCCAACTACGACAACTTCAAGGCAATGGTAGACGAGGCCCTGGCCCGCGCCCAGGCCGAGAATTCGGAGCTGGCGGAGCAGTAGCGCAGGTATTGCCCCGGCACGGTATGTGAACTGATGGGCTTCGGTGCGCCTTCTGCCGCTCCCGCCTGCCCGTCTCCCCCAAACCTGCACCCGATGTCCCTGTTCCCCGAGAAGATCTTCCGCAAGAAGCTCAGCGCCGCGGCCGAGAGAAGGCTTCGGCTCGCGCGGGCACGTGCGGAGGAGAGCATCGTGCGGGCTCACGTGGACAACGCGCTGATGTTCGTGGATACGCTCGCGGAGGACATGCCCTTCGATCGGGCAATTGACAACTACGTGCGTACCATGGGCATTCCGGAGCCACTCGCGAGCACGGTGGCTACGCGAACACTCGTTGTACTGGGCCAGGATCTCGTGCCTTATCGCCGTCGCGCGCGTGGAGACGGGGCCGGTGCTCCGCAGGACGAAACGCGCCCCCGGTTGCGGCTGGACGACACGCGCGGTTCGCGAAAGCGAGCCTGACGCGACGCGTTTCCGGAGACAAGTGAGGGGCGGAGCAGTGTTGCTCCGCCCCTCACTCGATTGTGGAACTGTGCGCGCTACTCCTTGTCTTCGTATTCCTGCTTCAGGGTCTCGACCACGGCAGGATCAGCCAGCGTGGTAGTATCCCCAAGCGCACGCCCCTCGGCGATATCCCTCAGCAGGCGCCGCATGATCTTTCCTGAACGCGTTTTCGGAAGGTCGGCGGCAAACAGCACGTCGTCAGGTCTGGCGATCGGGCCGATCTTCTCCGCAACGAAATCCCGAAGCTCCTCACGGAGCTCCGCACCCGGGCGGTGGCCGTCTCTCAGCGTTACGAATGCAGCGATTGCCTGGCCCTTGATGTCGTGCACCTTCCCAACCACGGCGGCTTCAGCAACGGTCGGGTGCTCAACGAGTGCAGACTCCACTTCCATCGTGCCAATGCGGTGTCCCGCCACGTTGAGCACGTCGTCCACACGGCCGAGTATCCAGTAGTAGCCGTCTTCATCGAGCTTGGCGCCATCTCCGGGGAAGTACAGGTCCGGCCGTCCCTCCCACTTCGTGAAGTAGGTGCTCACGTAGCGCTCGTCGTCTCCCCAGATCGTTCGCAGCATCGAGGGCCAGGGCTTCGTCATGG
The DNA here is from genome assembly GCA_035306065.1 of Gemmatimonadales bacterium. Lineage (GTDB taxonomy): Bacteria > Gemmatimonadota > Gemmatimonadetes > Gemmatimonadales > Gemmatimonadaceae > JBBQHX01. Next base: position 15,536 of record DATGOL010000081.1, read on the forward strand.
CGAGAAGGCCACCGCCTCCATTCAGCTCCGCGCCTGCCGAGTTGACGAGCGCAACGCTGTAGCCGGGAAGCGGCCTGGTAGCACTGCCGGGCTTGGTGGCCGTGATCGCCGGTAGTGGAGAGATCACGATGGAACCCGTTTCGGTCTGCCACCAGGTATCCACGATCGGGCAGCGGCCGCCGCCGATGTTCTCGTGATACCACATCCACGCTTCCGGATTGATCGGCTCACCTACGGAGCCAAGCAGGCGAAGACGCGACAGGTCGTGTGCCCTGGGATGCTCCGCACCCCACTTCATGAACGCGCGAATAGCCGTTGGAGCCGTGTACAGGATCGTTACGCCGTGGCGCTCGCAGATGGCCCAGAACCTGTCTCGCTCGGGCCAGTCCGGCGCGCCTTCGTACAGCAGGCAGGTGGCACCGTTTGCGAGCGGCCCGTAGGTCACATAGGAGTGTCCGGTAACCCAGCCTACATCTGCGGTGCACCAGAACACGTCGTCGTCCTTGAGGTCGAACACCAGCTTCGATGTTGCAGCCACGCCCGTCATGTAGCCGCCGGTGGTATGGACGATTCCCTTGGGCCTGCCCGTGGTGCCTGACGTGTACAGGATGTACAGCACGTCTTCCGAGTCCATGGGCTCCGGCTCACACCACTGTGGCGCGTCCTGCATGACGCGATGCCACCAGTGGTCGCGGCCGTCGGTCATCTGCGCAAAGGCAGGATCGCTGCTGCCGGTCCGGCGCATAACGACAATCACGTTCTCCACCGAGAACGTATCGCGCAGTGCACGATCCGCGTTCCGCTTGAGCGGCACCACCTGCCCGCGACGGAAGCCGCCGTCTGCCGTAATGAGGAGCTTGCATTGTGAATCGTTGATGCGGTCGCTCAACGATTCCGGCGAGAAGCCGCCGAATACCACCGAGTGAATGGCACCAATACGTGCGCAGGCAAGCATCGAGATCACAGCTTCAGGAATCATCGGCAGGTAGATGGCTACGCGATCTCCCTTTTCCACTCCGAAGCTCTTGAGCACGTTCGCGAACTTGTTCACCTCAACGTACAGGTCCCAGTACGTGAGGGTGCGTCGATCGCCAGGCTCCCCCTCGAACACAAGCGCTGCCTTGTTCCTGCGCGCACCGCGCACATGCCTGTCCAGGCAGTTCACGCTTGCATTCAGCTTTCCGCCCGTGAACCACTTGGCGTGAGGCGGATTCCACTCCAGTACGGTATCCCAGGGGGTGTCCCATTCCAACTCGGCTGCCATGTCGGCCCAGAATGCCTCGGGGTCTGCGGCGGCTCGATCGTAGATGGCGGCGTCCGAGACGGCTGCGTCGCGTACGAATGATTCCGGTGGCGGAAAGGAGCGGTTCTCCGTTAGCAGTACGTCAATATCGGACATGTCAGAGCCGGGTGAGAGCCGGGTTCAGGCCGCGTTGGCCGAGTGGGCGCCGATGCGCGAGCGAACCCGCGCGACTCGCATTCTGCTCATTCTCTCGCCGGGTTACAAGGACCTCGCCTTCCCCATATGGCTCATCGCGCGAGAAGATGCCGGTGTCCGAATCCGGCGAGACCACGCGCGCCGCGCTGGCAAACATTTTCAGCTCAACGGAAAGGCTCCAGCGCGAGGCCGCCGGACACCGCTGGCACCGCGCCTGGCCAGCCGCTACCGTTCCACCGTGTCCGCGCCCACCCCGCCAACTGCCCAGCTCGTCGTAAGTGCCGAGCGCCTCAGCCGGAGCTACGGACGCAGGCGGGCGCTCGACAACGTGAGCTTCACGCTCGAGCAGGGCCAGTGCCTGGCGCTCTTCGGCCCCAACGGCGCCGGCAAAACGACTCTGCTACGCGTCCTTGCCGGGTTGCTGCGTCCATCCGGGGGCGAGGTGAGCGTCGCGGGAGTGCCGCTTCCGGGCGGTGCCCAGGTGCGGGCGGCCGTGGGACTCATATCGCACCAGAGCCTCCTCTACCCGGCGCTCACCGCGCGCGAGAACGTGGAGTTCGCCGCCAGCCTGCATGGCGTGCCGAATCCCGGCGCGGCGGCGCTGGCCGCACTCACCGCACTCCGTATAGTCGAGCGTGCAGACGCACCGGTGCGCTCCCTCAGCCGCGGAATGCAGCAACGCGTGTCCATCGCTCGCGCAATCGTGCACAGTCCGGCGCTGCTGCTGCTGGACGAGCCGTATACCGGCCTCGACGAAAGCGGCGCCCGGGCACTAACCGCCGTACTGCGCGAACGTCGTGAAAACGGGGCCGCACTGCTGCTGGTAACGCACAACCTGCACGAGGGGCTGGAGCTCGCCACGCAGGCCGCAATTCTCCGCGCGGGTCGCTTCGTTCGGCAGGATTCCCGAAGCTCGATTGACGCAGACGCCTACCCCGAGATCTACCGCGAGCTGGCCGGTGCGCTCCACTAACCCCGCCCCTCGCCCGCCCGGGATGCTCGAAGGCGCCTGGCTGATAGCGCGAAAGGACCTGTCCATCGAGTATCGCACTCGTTCGGCGTTCCTCGCCGCGCTTGCGTTCGCGCTGGTGAGCGTCGTTGTCTTCCGGTTCGCCTGGGATCCCACCACGGTCACCGCGCTGGACCTCGCGCCAGGCGTGCTCTGGGTGATCTTCACCTTCAGCGGACTGCTGGGGCTGTTCCGCTCGTTCGGCGTCGAGCTCGCCGAAGGAGCCATGGACGGACTGCTGGGCGCACCGGTGTCTCGTGAGGCGATATTCCTCGGCAAGTTCTCCGCGAACCTCGTGTTCGTAGTGGCCGTGCAGGCGGTGACCATTCCTGCCGTGGTGCTGTTCTACAACCTGGCGCTGGGATCTGAGTGGATCGCGCTCGCCGGCGTGGCGGTGCTCGCGTCCATCGGGCTGGTGGCGGTTGGAACACTGTTCAGCGCCATGGCGTTGAATACGCGGATGGCCGAGCTGCTCCTGCCCGTGCTAACGCTACCCTTCTTTGTACCGGTGGTGGTTCCCGCCGCCCAGGCCACCGTTGTCCTGCTCGGCGGACGCCCGATCGTGGAAGCGCTTCCATGGCTCCGCATACTGCTGGCCTTCGATCTCGTGTTTCTCTTTGCATGCACGAGCGTGTTTCGCTTTACGGTAGAGGAGTGAGGTAGGCCCCGCCTCCCGCTCGCGATTACCTTCGTTCAATGCCCAGCGCCACCATGGAATCACACGCCCGGAGCCTGCCTGAACACACCTCCGCACGTCCTGAATCCCGCCCTGACTGGCTGTTGCTCACCGCCGTACTGGCGGTTGCAGGTGCGCTCGTTCGCATCCTCTGGTTCACCCCGGTCGAGCTCAGGCAGGGTGTGGCACAGAAGATCTTCTACCTGCACGTGCCGGCAGCGTTCATCGGGCTCTACTTCGCCTGCGGCATAGTTGCCGTGTCCAGCCTCGTTTACCTGTGGCTGCGTGATGAACGGCTGGACCTCGTTGCAGAAAGCGCAGCCGAGATTGCGTTCCTGTTCCTGAGCGTGGTTCTCGTAACCGGTCCTATCTGGGGCAAGCCGGTGTGGGGCACCTGGTGGAGCTGGGATGCCCGCCTCACGCTTTCGCTCTTTCTCTGGTTCGTGCTGCTCGGTTACATGCTGCTCAGAAGTGCCGTGGAAGACAGGTCTGCCCGCGCGCGCTTTTCGGCAGTGATGGGAGTGCTCGCTGCGTTATTGGTTCCGTTCATCCACATGAGCGTATACCTGTTCCGCACGCTGCACCCGATGCCGATCATCCTGAAGCCCGAGCGTCCGTCGCTGCCGAATGAGATGCTCGTCACCCTGCTCGTGTCGATGGGAGCGTTTGCGCTGCTCTTCGCAGCACTCCTGCGCAGGCGTTATCGGTATGCGCACCTGCGTGAAGGCGTGGTGGCTCGCGAGGAGGAACTGGCGTGAATACCCCGGCCAATGACTCGTATTTCTACGTCGCGCTGATAGCTGCCGTGGTGATTTACGGTGGCTACCTGGTCGTACTGCGCATGCGTGAGCGCTCGCTCGTCAAGCGTGCACAGGTTGTTGACGCGGCCTCCAGGGTGTCTGCGGCGGACTCGATGCGAGGCAGCGCGAACGGCGGCGGTGGCGGAATTGCGAGCGGTGACGCAATGGATTCGAATAGCCGAAGTGCGAACGTTGGCGCGACGGATTCGAATATCGGCAGCGCGGACATCGGCGACGGCAGCACATCGTGAGCACCACCGGTACCGAATTCGACGACAACGGTGTGGCGCTGCCCGACGACGAGTTCCAGGGATGGCTGAGCGCGTACTCCGAGAATGAGCTCCCGTACGTTGAGTCGCACATCACGCACCCGGGTGGAGTTGTGCACCTCGTGGGTGCGGGGCCGGGAAGTGCGAACCTGATAACGTTGCTGGGCCGTTCTCTGCTCGAGCAGGCAGACGCGATAGTCCACGATGCACACGTCGAGCCGGCATTGCTCGTGCGGCGGAACCCATCGCGGCCGGCTGCCGAATTGCACGTCACGGGTACCGGTGAAGAGTCGCTCGATGCAGATGAAGCAGGCGAGCTCCTGGTGCGCCTGGCGAGAGAAGGGAAGCTGGTCGTGAGGCTCGTGCCGGGCGATCCGCTTGCATTCGGGCGCAGCACGCTCGAGGCACAGGTGCTGGCCGAGGCGGATGTGCCTTTCACGGTGGTTCCGGGCGTGCCGTTGCCGATCGCCGCTGCCGGCAGGGCTGGCATTCCACTCACGAGCGCAGGGCTGGCGAATACCGTTACCGTGGTGGACGAAACGGTATCCGGTGGTGCTCCAGCGGACATGAAGGCGCTGGCCGGTGTTGGGGGCACCATCGTGCTGTACGGTGCCGCAGGCAGGCTTCGCGAACGACTGCACGGGCTGCTGGATGCAGGACTGCCTGACGAAATGCCCGCCACCGCGCTGAGCGGAAAGCTGCTTGCACAGGACGTCATCACGGCTACTGTCGGCTCGTTGCCTGAAAAGCTGCCCGAGGCCGGTTTGGAGCGCATGACGGTGGTGATTGGCTGGACGAACGTACTCCGCGACGAGATTGCGTGGTCCGCCAACCTCCCGCTGGTGAGCCAGACAGTGCTGCTGAGCGGTGCCGAGTTGGTGCCGGGGCTCGCCGAACGTCTGCAGGCAGTTGGAGCAACCGTGCTCCGCGTGCCGCAGTCGCGAATCGTGCCGATCGAGACTTCAGCAGAGTCGGATGCCATTGAACGTTTGCATGAGTTCGAGTGGCTGGTGTTCAACAGTCCACATGCAGTGGAGCGCTTCTGGGTTCGCATGCGGGAGCGATCGTTGGATAGCCGCGCACTTGCGCACCTCACGGTGGTCGCCGCAGGCACCGTCACGGCAGCCGCTCTGCTTCGTATTGGCATTGCGGCAGACGTTGCAACCGAATTCGCCGGCGCGGACGCACTCATGGAAATGCTGCAGCAGCGAGAGGAGGTTGTTGGCGCGCAGGTGTTGCTTGCCGGAGCGCAGGGGATAACGGGAGACCTCGCTGGCCGGCTTGAAACACTTGGTGTGCTCGTGGAGGAGCTGCCGCTGTATCGTGTGGCGCCGCCGGATGCTTCTGCCGCCCGTGGCCTGATCGCAAAGCTGGATGCCGGCGAGATCGACCAGCTGGTGTTCACCTCACCGCAGAGCGTGGTGACATATGCGGCACTCCTGGGAGTAGAGCGCCTCGTTCGAGTGCCGACGGTGGTAGCAGATCCCGAAACCGGGGCGGCAGTGAATGCGGTGTCGCCAACGCCTGCTCGTGAGGCAGATACGCCTGATGCGCACGGAATTGCCGCGGCGCTGGTGGCGGGGATGGAGTAGATCCCGGCACTGTGGTTCCGCACGGGCGAATCGAGTGCCGGGGCGCACATTCAGAAGCCTACTGACAGCAGACACCAGATACCTGTTACCCGACCATTAGTCTCACTCCGCCATGATCCACCCCTGGAAAGATCTTCCGCCCGGCCTGCATCCGCCCGATTCCGTAACGGCCGTCGTCGAAATTCCGCGCGGCAGCAGGAACAAGTATGAACTGGACAAGGACTCGGGTATGATGCGCCTGGACCGGGTTCTCTACTCCGCCGTGCACTACCCCGGAGACTACGGATTCATTCCGCGCACGTTGCACGAGGACAACGATCCGCTCGATGTTCTCATACGCATCAACGAGCCAACGTTTCCAGGCTGCCAGATCGAGGTGAGACCGGTAGGCGTCCTGAAACTGCTTGACCTGGGCGAGCCGGACGACAAGATCATTGCAGTGCCAATTGCGGATCCGTTCCACCGGGAGTATTTCGACATTGCGGATCTGCCGCAGCACTACCTGTCCGAGATCGAGCACTTCTTCAGCATCTACAAGGATCTCGAGGGGAAGCGCATGACCGTACTCGGCTGGGGGAAGAGCGACGAAGCCATGCAGGTCATCAACGACTCGATTGCCCGGTACGAGGCAGCCTATCTGTCGTTGGGGCCGTAAGAGGCAGTACCCAGTACCCAGTACCGAGTAGGCGGATCTCCACCCCGATCACATTCGTCGGGCTACACCCAGAACCGTTGCACCAGGAGCACATCGCATGCGGCACATGCTTCGGCACTTCGTGGCCGAGTTCGTCGGTACCTTCGCCATAGTTTTCGTGGTTGGACTCGCGGTGATGATGACGCGTGCGCTTGGTGCAGACGCTGGCAGCGGGCTCCTGCTTATCGCCGTCGCATACGGTGGTACGCATGCAGTGTTCGTGAGCGCCCTCATGAGTATCTCCGGGCACTTCAACCCGGCGGTCACCTTCGCGTTCTTCGCTGCACAACGGCTCGATGCACTGATGGCCGGCATCTACCTGTGTGCACAGCTGCTCGGCGCGGTTATCGGGGCGTACGTGCTCAGAATGGCGGTGCCGATAGCGCTCTTCACTGCCGCACGCGGCGGCTCCCAGATCATTTCGTTGGACATCACTGCCACGCAGGCCTTCATGCTCGAAGCATTGATGACGTTCTTCGTGGTATTCGTGATTTTCGGTACAGCGGTGGATCGCGCGTCTCCGAAGATCGGCGGGCTGGCAATCGGCCTCACGACGATGATCTGCACGCTGGCCATCTATCCGCTCACTGGCGCGAGCCTCAATCCCGCTCGTTCATTCGGGCCGGCGCTCGTGACGGGTATCTACGAAGGCCAGATGATATACTGGCTGGGCCCGATTCTGGGAGCGGTGATCGCCGGGGTGCTCTACGACCAGCTGTTCATGCGCCGCTCGACAGAGCCGGTGGACCATGGGGCGGTAAGCTGATTACTGCCCCAGCACTACTGCGGCATTTATCCCGCCGAACCCGAAGCTGTTGCTCAGTGCCACCCGGGGAGACATATCCATTCCGGCCCCACTAACGAGGTTCAGGTCGCACGCATCATCGGGTTCGAACAGGTTCACCGTAGGCGGCACCCAGCCCCGTTGAATTGACATGGCGCAGATCGCGGCCTCGATCGCGCCCGATGCGCCAAGTGCATGGCCGTAGTATCCCTTCGTGCCGCTAACGGGAACGGCGGACGCGTGCTCTCCCAGCGCGCGATGAATGGCAAGTGACTCGGTGGGATCGTTGAGCGGGGTGGAACTGCCGTGCGCGTTCACGTAGCCTACCTCATGCGGCTCCACCCGGGCGTCCGCCAGCGCGAGCGTGATGCACCGCGACGCCTGCGAGCCGTCGGGGAGCGGTGCAGTCATGTGGTGTCCGTCGTTCGTGGTGCCGTACCCGAGCAGTTCGGCGACTATCGGGGCTCCACGGGCGAGTGCGCGGCCTCGCTCCTCGAGCACCAGGACGGCGGCTCCCTCACCCATTACGAATCCGTCGCGGTCGCGATCGAACGGTCGTGAGGCGGACTGCGGATCGTCGTTCCGGGTGCTCATTGCGCGGATCAGCGCGAACGCGCCGAAACAGAGCGTAGCGAGCGGCGCCTCGGCCCCGCCTGCGAGCATTACGTCTGCATCTCCGCTGCGAATCGAGCGAAGTGCTTCGCCAATGGCCATCGCGCCTGACGCGCAGCTCATGGCGTTCGTGGAGTTGGGCCCGTGAAGCCCGAACTCGATTGCAACGTTGCAGCTCGCTGCGCCGCCGAACACCGCGAGTGCCAGGGTGGGGTCAACCGCACGCAGTCCGCCCCTGCACAGGAAGTTGCCCAGCTGCTCCTCGGCGTAGCCGATGCCGCCTAGTGCGGTGCCCATGCTGGCGCCGATCCGGTCGCGGTCTTCGTGTTCGATCCGGAGGTCGGCGTCTTCCAGTGCCATTCGCGAGGCGGCCACCGAGAACTGCCCGAATCGGTCGAGCCTGCGTGCGCGCCGTGACTCCATATGGTCTTCGGCCGAAAAGTCGTTCACTTGTGCAGCGTTCCGGCTGCGGAAGATGGACGGATCGAACCGTGTGATGGTGTCAACCGCAGACCTGGCGTTCCTCAGGCCCTGCCACAGGCTCTCTCGCCCCATGCCGATCGGGGTTATCACTCCCATGCCGGTGATTACAACTCGGCGTCGGTCGAGCGGCATCGAAAGCGTCAGGCAGGTATGGACTGCTGACGCTCAGCGCGCGGGTCGATCGGCACGGGAGTCGTGACGGCTGCTGCCTCACGCTCCGCACACGCTGCCAGCCCTGCCAGGGTTCGTTCCGCGATTGCGTGAACGAATACCGGCCCTATCACGCTGGTGGCTGCGAATCCGCCGATCACAGGCCACGCCGGCCCGCCCCATACATGAACGATCCGTACGCGCGTGGTCGTGGGGGCAGTGGCCTTGAACTGCCACTCCACCTCCATGCCGCAGGTGATTCCCCCAACGTGGCGAAAGCGAATAGCGGGGCGGAGTACATCCACGGCCATCTCCGACAGCCACCAGGTTGGCCAGCCCAGTGGACCGAAGGGCCTGAAGGCAGCCATTGACACCAGGCCGCCGCCGTCGCTCGCTCGCTCCCTGAAGCGAACGGACCGGTAGTGTGCCAGATGAGCCGGCCAGTACTCTACATCGCGCGCCAGGGCGAAAATGATGCTGGTAGGGGCGCCAACGACGAGTTCGTCAACGGTGCGCATCAGTCCGCCGCTGGGCAGCGGCGGCAGGTCGTAAGGCTTCCTCCGGGGCTCATTCATCGGGCGCTTCCCGCTGCTGCAGTGGTGGACCAGGCTGCCGTCAGGCGCCAGCCCGGCGAATGCCTTACTCGTGTGGTGCGGCCTGTTGCACGGTGAAGCAGTTCGGCGAGTTCGGCTGCCGTGAAGCCCTTGAGAACGCTTTGTCTTCCATCGCTTCTCGTTATCGGGTGAAACCCGAGCATCCACGAGGCGAACCAGAAACCCCACGCCGCCAGGCGGCTGCGCCGAAGGTCACTCACCACCACACCCAGGCTGGACACTCGCTCGAGTTCAGAAAGCAGCCTCACGACACCTTCCGGCGAAAAGTGATGTAACAGTTGCGAGCAGGTTGCGATGTCAACAGCGTGATCACCGATGGGAAGCTGCAGCGCGTTGCCGCAGACCGCGAAGGTCGAATGTTCGGATGACTTTCGGGCCAGTACACTCGAGATATCCAGCGTCACCACCTGAACTTGCACATCGCAGGCCGCTGCTGCCATACGTACCCTGGCGGGAATATCTCCGGTGCCGGAGCCTACGTCCAGAAGTACCAGCGGGCGTGCAGGGTCATGGGCAGGCAGCAGCCGCATCACCGCCTTCACCACGGCGCGACGTCCACCGAAGAGCGCATTGGAGCGCGCCACGTCTGCCATCGAGCGCAGTCGCAGCGCATCGGAGGTGCCGGGATCATCAAGGATCTCCGGTTCAGACTGGCGCGGTGGCAGAGCGAACATGGTGGCGAGCGAGTTGGCCGTCTCGGGATAGTCGGGACATAGGCGACAGCTTTCTCCGTCGCCTCCACCATGGCAGTTAACGCGCCTCTAACCGTCAGCGCTCCAGCTGTGCGTAGCCGCCGCGGTAGTACAGCAGAGGCCGATCCGGCCGCACTTCCGCGTGCAGAACCTCGCCGGTGATGATCGTATGGTCGCCGCCCTCGTGGGTAGCGCCGCGCCTGCACTCGATATGTGCGAGAGCGTCTTCCAGGAACGCAATCCCGGTGCGGCCGCGGGTGAAGCCGATACCGTCGAACCTGTCCGGGTCCGGGCCTGCAAAGCGCCGTGCGACTGCTTCCTGCCCGGCAGCCAGGATGTTCACCACGAAATGCTCGCCATTCACGAGCATGTCGTGCATTTGCGCGTCGTGGCCGATGCAGGTAAGGATCATGGGCGGTTCCAGGCTGAGCGAGCAGAAGGCGCTCACAGTCATGCCGTGGTCACGCCCATTCGGGCCGATGGCGGTGACAACCGTGATGCCGGACGCGAAGCGGCCCAGCACGGCACGGAAGGAGTCGGAATCCATGAGGCAGAGGTCCGGTGTCAGGTATCAGGTATCAGGTATCAGATGCCAGGGAATGTCGGCCCGGTCGTCCCGCGCGAGCGAAGCGAGTGACAGGCCCGGCAATCCCGAATCTAAGCGACGCCCCCTTCCACGGATCACTCAGCCTCCCCTCGACAGCAGCCCGAACACCCTGCCAGCTGGCAGCTCGGCACCGGTCACCGCCACCAGCAGGTTCGCGTCTTCCGGCGCGGCCGCCAACCATTCTGCCGCACGATTCATCAGCGCCGGGCGCGCGACCACCGTTGCGATCACCCGTTCCAGTGCACGTCGCCCTCGAAACTCCGCGTGCCGCGCCGATGCGTATCGCTTCAGCGGCGCATCGGCATCCCGCACATTTCCGGCTTCTGCCGCACGAGCAGCTTCATTCGCCCACGGTGCCAGCAGCTCCGCTCCTCGCAATGCACTCCATATTCCCTCCCCGGTGAACGGGTCGAGGTACTCGGCGGCATCACCCACCAGTGCTGCACCCGGCACCCAGGCTCGCCTCGCGTGCGATGCGAATGGACCCACGGCCCGTACCCGGCCGGTGAGGCGTGCGCCTGCATAACGTGGTGCAAGCTGTTCGCAACGGTTAATCCAGTCGTGAAAAAATGCGTCCACGTTGCCGGACGCCTCGCGGGCGCGCTCCTGCGGTACCACGAGTGCAGCCGTGCTCTCGCCTCCGCCAACGTGGGCCAATCCCATGAAGCCATTGCGCTCAACGTGCATTTCGCCAGCGCTGCCGATGCCCGACACTCCCGTGAAATGCCCGACGAACGCAACACGACGCAGCAGACGCGAGCGCCGCGTCAGGCTCAGCCTCCTGGCAACTGTTGAATTCAATCCGTCCGCCGCAACAACGAGCAGTGCATTCAGATCTCTCGATCCGCCTTGCCGGTCACGAACTCGCACGCCGGTTACACGCCCGCTCGAGTCACGAATGACATCCGTTACATGCGCGTGCTCCTGCACGTCAACGCCGGCAGATTTCGCCAGTTCCACCAGTATCTCGTCCAGCACCACTCGACGCAGCGACAGCGCGTGTCCAACCACCCGCCCCGCCACCTTCCCGACGAACTCTCCTCGTATCCAGGTGCCATTCGGAGACCGGATGTTCATTCCGCTTAACGACACGGCGCCGGCGGACATGAGCCGCGAGACCACACCCATGTCGCCCAGGATTCGCGTTGCGCCATGGTTCAGATATTCCGCGCACGGCTTGTCTCGCGGAAAGCGCGCCCGATCCAGGAGACTCACGTGCAGGCCGAGTTGTGCCAGGCGGAATGCCAGGGTGCTGCCGGCTGGTCCGGCGCCAACCACTATGACGTCAACACTTGTGGAACCCCGCGTCAC
>DATGOL010000082.1:0-6493 GCA_035306065.1 Gemmatimonadales bacterium
GATGGATCATGGAAACTTCGCGCGTGCAGATGCGCTGTCTGCCATCGCAATTGCAGCACTGGGCAAGGAGCGAACCGGTGCCACGGATCAGGGCAGGAGCGGTTCGGAGATCATTGCCACCATAGGTGCTCCGCAGCGCGAGCATGTTGACCTTGCCGCACGATTCCTCGAGGAGCTGCCACAGCCGCTGTACGACGCGGCCCATGATCCGGACGGCGCCGTTGCACTGCTCTTTGCGCTCCTGGTGCACCCTGACGACAGGCCCGGGGTTGAGGCAAGGCAGGCGGAAGTTCTGGACATCGCCGGTGGTCACTCGCTCAGGGAGCACGTGAGGCAGCTGGAGCCGGACGTTGCAGCGCTCAGGGAGTCATTCCATCTTCCCTTGCTGGACCTGCTTCTGCCGGCAGTCCGTGAACTGTCACCAGACCAGGCGGTCGCGACGTTCAATACTGCGGAGGCGCTCGTAGAGGCAGATGGAAGGCTGGACCTGTTCGAACTGGCGCTGCTCAATGTGCTGTCGCGACAGCTGCGTGCGGCGGAGTCCGCACGAACGGGTGGGAGCAGGAAAGTGCGGCCGATCCGGAAAGTGGAGGAGCTTCGCAGCGAGATCGCCATGATCCTGAGTGCGGTGGCATGGCACGGCGCAGACAGCTACAATAGCGCACTCATGGCGTTCGATGCGGCGCGCAGCCAGCTCCCGCGCGAGTTGAGCAGCATCAGTCTCGAGAAGCGGAATTCCGCAACATTGCGGGAGGTGCATGCCTCGCTGGAGCGTTTGCGTATGGCGTCAATGCCTGTCCGTCGCCTGGTGCTGAAAGCCTGCGCAGATGCGGTCACGCACGACGGGAAGGTGCACGTTGCGGAGGCTATCCTGCTTCGGGCGGTAGCTGAAGCGGTGGAATGCCCGATTCCGCTGCTGGACTGAGCCCGCACGCCATCAGAGTGATTTCTCGAACCATGCCGCGTCGCGACGGCCATCGTCGCATGCACTTCACAAGTTGAATCTGACGTTATCAGAATCCTCCGGCGCGCCACACGAGAGCAAGGTTGCGTCCGGCCCCGGGCGCGAAGTCCTTGATCCTGCTGGTTGCTTCACGGTGTACCTCGTTACCGAGGTTCTCCAGGCGCAGCGTTAGTGATTGGCGATTGCGGGCAATAGAGAACGCAAGCGCTGCTGGCAGCCTGACGATCGTGTGCGCAGGGGAAGGCAGTTCGTCTGCGGCGCCCACGCGGTTCTGCCGGGTATCGGCGGGCACGGTGGACTGTTTTAGGTAATTCGCATCCGAAGTTTCACCAAGGTTAAATTATGATGTAACCGGCACCGTACGCAAGGATGATCGCGCCAGGCGCAAGGAGTAGGGCTAGCGTCCCTGCTCGATTCGCTCAGCCAGCAATTCCCGCTCGCGCTCGTTCCGGGTGAGCGACATGGCTTTTCGGAACTCTTCCGCAGCCTCGGGCTGCCGTCCCAGCTTCATCAGCAGGTCGCCCCGGACCGCTGGCAGGAGGTGGTACTCACCTAGCGAGCCCTCCTCCACCAGCCGGTCCACCAGGTCGAGCGCCGGTTCCGGTCCGAATGCCATTCCCACCGCAACCGCACGGTTCAACTCCACGATTGCAGACGGCATGATTTCCGCCAGCTGTCCGTACAGGCCGGCTATCCTGGGCCAGTCAGTGTCGCTCGCTTCAATCGCGCGCGCGTGACATGCAGCGATGGACGCCTGAAGTGTGTAAGCGCCGCTGGCGTCGAGAGAGGTGGCCCTGTCCAGCGACGCCAGGCCGCGCCGGATCAGAAGCTGGTCCCAGCGGCTGCGATCCTGGTCGAGCAGCAATACGGCCTTGCCCCTGGAGCCGACCCGTGCGCGCAATCGTGAGGCCTGCAGCTCCATCAGCGCCACGAGCCCATGCACCTCGGCATCGTCAGGCGATATGCCTGCCAGTACGCGGCCAAGCCTCAATGCATCTTCGCAGAGCGCGGGACGCACCCAGTCGTCACCGTGCGTGGCAGAGTAGCCCTCGTTGAAGATGAGGTAGATCACCTCGAGCACGGAAGACATTCGGTCCTTCAAATCCTCGGTTGCGGGCAGTTCGAAGGCCACCGAGGAGTCCGCAAGCTTCTTCCTGGCTCGCACGATTCGTTGCGCAACCGTGGGTGCCGGCGTGAGGAACGCGCGCGCGATCTCCTCAGTCGTGAGGCCACCGAGCAGGCGAAGCGTGAGGGCGACACGAGCCTCACGCGACAGAACAGGGTGGCAGGTGATGAATACGAGCCTGAGGATGTCGTCGCCTACCGGGTTGTCGAGCGCTGCGTCCACATCGCGGGTGAAGTCACGCTCCTGGGAGTCGATCTCGTAGCCCAGCTCGGCATGCTTTCGCTCGTGCAGCGAGCCGCTGCGAAGCAGGTCGATGGCCCGGCGCCTGGCGGCGGCCATGAGCCATGCGCCGGGATTGTCCGGAATGCCTGACGACGGCCACTTCTGCAGCGCCGAAAGCATGGCGTCCTGCGCGAGATCCTCAGCCGTTCCCACGTCGCCAACCAGCCGCATCAGGCCCGCAATGATCCTTGCAGACTCCATACGCCAGACAGTCTCGATGGTCCTGTGTGCCAGGGCTTCGGTCATCCCTTCGGACTAACCACACCGAACTCACTCCGCAAGGAGACCAGGCGCGCCGTGTGACCCGGCGCGCCACCCAGCATTCGGCTCAGGTCGCTGCGGTACGGCGTTCCTCCACCGACGCATGCAGCCAGTCCTGCCGCTCCTGAATCTCCTCCGTTACCGCATCGCCGAACTCTTCCAGCTCGATCACCTGGCGAATCTCGATCTCTGATTCATCACCCGTTGGATTCGGGATTCTCTTCACCCACTCGATCGCCTCTTCACGCGAACTCACGTCAACCAGCCAGAATCCGGCAATCAGCTCCTTGGACTCCGCGAAGGGCCCGTCAATGACTGTGCGCTGCTTGCCCTTGAACAGAACGCGCGCGCCTCTGGCACTGGCGTGAAGTCCCTCACCCGCGAGGAGAATCCCTGCCTTCACCATTTCCTCGTTGAACTTCCCCATCTCGTTCAACTGCTCCGAGCTGGGCAGTACGCCGGCCTCGGTGTCTTCACTGGCCTTGACGATGAGCATGAACCGCATTGTTGCCTCCATTGCTGGTTGTCTGCTGCGGGCGCTCCTGGAATTTCCGGAGGCTCTGTACAGATGCGTCGAACGGAATTGACGGGAGACGACGCTCGGGGTGAAAAAAACCGTATGGAATGCCGGAATGCCGATATGCCGGATTCTCGGAATCCCCAACTCCCGGACTGCCCGGACTCTCGGACGTTGGAGATCCCGGACTCCCCAACTCCCGTACTCGCGGAATCCCGCGATCCCGGAATCCGCAAGTTCCGCAATCCCGGACGCACTGGGGACCGAGAGGACACGGAAGCCCCGTCAGCCGTGCCAACCGGCTTGCGTCCAACCGGCAGCAAGTTAGTTTAGCGAATAGTTTAACTAGCTAGCTAAAATGACTGACCAACCGAGCACGCCCGGCGCGGAACCGGCCGACAGCGACCAGCAAACTGAAAAACGCATTCTCGACGCCGCACGCAGCGTTTTCGTCCGACGCGGCACTGCCGGCGCCCGCATGCAGGAGATTGCCACCGTAGCTGGCGTGAACCAGGCGCTCGTTCACTACTACTTCCGCTCCAAGGAACGACTGGCCGCCGCCGTCTTTCGCGAGGCTGCCAGCCGAATGGTCCCCGCGGTCGTCCAGCTCCTCGCCTCGAAAGGGAGCCTCGAAGAAAAGGTGGAGAGCTTCGTTCACCTGTACATAGATACGGTGAGTGCTCACCCGTACCTGCCGGGATACGTGCTCGCCGAACTGCACATGCACCCCAACCGCCTGACCGCGCTGCGAGAGCTCTCGCGGGAGCTGGGGCCGCAGCAGGGGAAAAAGCTCCTGGAACGCCTGTCGGCAGACCTGGACAGTGCAGCGAGTGAGGGAAGAATCCGCCGGATGCCAGCGGAGCAGCTCCTGGTGAATGTTGCCGCCCTCTGCGTATTCCCGTTCGCCGCACGGCCAGTGCTCAACGCGGCTTTCGGGCTGGATGACGAAGGGTTCGACGCGTTCCTTCGCGAGCGCAGGGCAGAGCTTCCGGGTTTCATTCTACGAGCATTGAGACCATGAGAACATGTTCCAGGATTTCCGGATTCGTTCGACTGGCGGGGATCGCGATGGCGGCTGCCCGCATCGCACTGGTTGAGCGAACTGCAGCGAAAGCCGGCCTGGCTACGGTGGCCGGCCTGCCTGCATTCGCTGCTCTCGTCTTTCTTCCCGCGACTTCTGTCAGTGCACAGACCCGGCCCGATACGCTCAGCCTGGGAGCACTGCAGTCCGCCGCGCTCGCGCACGACCCGCGCGACGCACAGTTCGAGTTGCTGAGTCGCATTGACTCACTGCGACAGCGAACGGAGAATGCCGAGCTGCTGCCACAGTTTGGGCTGTCTGCGAAGGCACAGTACCAATCGGACGTGATTTCGCTCCCGTTCTCTCCGGGAAGCGGCACCGCACCGGATCAGCCTCACGACAGCTACGACGCGTACCTGGGCATTACGCAGTCCATCCTGGATCCGTCTCGCAGCGCACGACGTGAGGTGCGACGTGCTGAGAACATCGAGGCGACTTCTCGCGTACACACGTCGCTCCACTCGCTGCGCGGCGCAGTGAACGAGGCATACTTCGCAGCACTCTCCGCGCAACTCAGGCAGCGTGAAATGGAGGCTGCTGCACGGGCCCTGGAGGTACAGCTCGCCCTGGCCAGCGACCGCGTGAGGTTGGGCGCAGCCCTCCCCAGCGAAGCGGCAATGCTCGAAGCAGAGCTCCTCGCGAGACGCCAGGCAGCCGACGCACTCGGGTCCGCACGTGCCGCTGCGCTCCGCGTGCTCGAACAACTTTCCGGCACTACACTGGACAGCAGCACTGTGCTCGTGTTGCCGAACCTCGCGCAGCTGGTTGCGAGCGTGCGACCCAACCTGCAGGCACTCCGGGAACGTCCGGAGTACAGCCAGTTCGACGGTAGCAGGGCTCTGCTGCAGGCGCGCGAGAGCGTCGCCAGTGCCCGTACCCGCCCGCGAGTACTGGGCTTTGGACGAACGGGCTACGGCCGTCCTGCACTCAACCCGCTCGCCACCGAATTCGACGCATACTGGCTGGCTGGCATCCAGGTGGAGTGGAGTCCGTGGAACTGGGGCACCGCCAAACGAGAGCGCGCGCAGTTGAAGGTGCAGGAGCTCATTCTGGCAAGTGAAGAGGCCGCGTTCACGGAGTCGCTGGTACGTGCAGCCTCAACCGAGCTCGCAGAAATGGACAGGCTTGCTCGTACCGTAAGCGCTGACGAACGGATTATCTCGCTGCGCGAGTCCGTGCTGAGCGAGACACGCATTCGATTCGAGGAAGGCGTGGTTACGCCTGCCGACTATGTAAGCCGCGACTCCGAGCTTCTGGTAGCACGCCTCACGCGAGCATCTCACGAGGTGGAGCTGGCCAGCGTGCAGGCGCGATTCCTCACGACCGCAGGACTGGAGGTTCCTCGATGAAAGTAAACTCGATTGTACTGGCAGTTGCGGCGCTTCCGCTGATCCTTGCATGCAGCGACGACAGCGAGCCTGACGCCTACGGGAACTTCGAGGCGGTGGAAGTGGTTGTGTCGGCGCAGACGACCGGCCAGGTAGAGCGCTTCGTGCCCGAGGAGGGCATGTACCTGGAGGAGCTCGCGCACGTAGCCGTGATAGACACGGCGCAGCTGGTGCTGGAGCGCAACCAGCTCGCCGCACAGCGGGCTGCCACAGGTGCTCGCGAGCGGGAAGTACGGGAGCAGCTGCAGGTACTGGACGTTCAACGCGAAGTGGCACTTCGGGTGCTGGAACGCACGCGTCGCCTGCATGACCGGAAGGCGGCCACTACGCAGCAGCTGGACCAGGCCGAGCGGGAGTATCGTGTGCTCGTCGCCCAGATGGATGCTGTACGGGCGCAGAAAGCGAGCGTTCGCATGGATGTCACCTCAGGTGATGCACGCGTGAGGCAGCTGGAGGACAGGCTGGAGCGAAGCCGGGTGACGAACCCCGTGGCCGGTACGGTGCTGGCTACCTACACGCGTCAGGGTGAAATGGTGCAGGCAGGACAGCCACTCTACAAGGTGGCCAGCCTGGACACGCTGGAGCTTAGGGTGTACGTGACCGGGGTGCAGCTGGAGGAACTTCGTCTCGGTCAGCAGGTGGCGGTGAACATCACGGGGGCCGACGCAGGCTTACGCGAGTATCCAGGCACCGTGTCGTGGATTGCATCGTCTGCCGAGTTTACGCCAACGCCAGTGCAGACTCGTGACGAGCGTGCGGACCTCGTGTACGCAGTAAAGATTCGGGTGCCCAACGAGAGCGGCGCGCTCAAGATCGGAATGCCTGCAGACGTCAGCTGGACGAACGTGACTTCGAGCGGCGAGTCGCCATGAGC
>DATGOL010000083.1:0-11284 GCA_035306065.1 Gemmatimonadales bacterium
ACGCAACGAACTCACCGAAGAAGGGATTGTCGTGCAGCGTGATCCATTCGGCATGCACGAAGTTCTCGGGTAGCGGCTGTGGCGCACTCATCGCCCAGTCGAGATAGAGACCCTCGGCGACATTGAGCACTGACAGGACCGCGGCATACGACCGGGTCTCCGCCGCCTCACGCATGATCGCCTTGAAGCCCGCGGTGGGTGCGGTGTCGGGCATCTCTACTCGCTCCTTTTCGGAGACACCGAGTGCCTCGAATGCACGGAGGAAGTAGGTGTTCTCCTCGCCGGACACCATGCCGGCAAAGCGCCCGAAGCGGAGCCGCGCCTCGAAGTTGTCGGCGGTGGCAATCGCAGCACCGAGCAGGGTCAGGAAGCTGTCGAGAAACCGGTGGTCCTGGATCAGGTAGCCCGCCATCACGCGGTCCGAGATCGTGCCCGCGCACAGTTCTGTGACGAAGCGGTGCTGCACCGACTGCGACCAGGCGGGCTCACTGGCGCGACGGAGGGTATCGGTGAAACGATCTGTCATTCTGCGGCCTCACGAAGGTGGGCCGGCGGCAGGCTGGAAACTCCCCATCCCTTCGCCGGCATGATCCGGATCAGGTTCGAAGGGTCGCCGCGCCAGTGCGCAGCCTCTCAGCCCTGCAACGGGCTCCCCCTGGTGACAGGCAACTTAGGCCAGATGGCGTCGATAGTCACGCCCTGCGGAAGCGGATCTTCGGCGGCGCGCCTGCGCTGGCGTCGCCGAGCAGTGCCCCGTCGCGGAGAGTGAGGCTTGACGCTTCCGTAACACAACGTCTGTTATTCGTCATTGCCGACTGGCATCGATTACGGGCTTTCGATTGACAGGCGCATCACTCGGAGTCGAGGGTGGTACCTGAAATCGAGATCGTAGATCAGCGCGGTATTATCCGCTCCCAGCCCAACGATTATGCCGTCGACATCACGAGAGGCAATCAGCTCACCAGACCGCAGATCGAGCACCTCGATCCTGCTCGCGCGAAGCTCCGTAGGCTCCGGACGATTGCTGCCTGCCAACTCGCCACTCGGCGGTATCCGCACGTGCGCCCATGCGCGCCGCCAGCTGGCGTTCGGTATTCTGAAAGCAAGCCAGGCCGTGTCACCGCTCACTATTGCAGAGGTAAGGAATGGTGGCGGAGGCACGGTTGGGCTTCCGTTGTGCAATCCAGATTGCTCGGCAAACCACTCCGGCTTCCGGTGCACCGACCTCAGTACCGCGCCATTATCGGATACGAGTGAGAGGCGATAGTCAACTGTGTGTGCTGCCCAGACTGAGTTCCGGTCAGCCGGCGAGAGATGACGCCTTAGTGCGGCATCCTGGCCGGCTCGAATCTCCCCAGGGATGTCTCCCAAAGCCCGCATATGTGCCGCATTCTCCCTGGACATATCCAGGAGATGAAGCGGCCAGCTAGCGTGCTCAGACGTTTGAAGATTCCCCGCCGCGACAACCTGATCGGGCCAATGAAGTATGGCGACGTCCGTGATGGGCATGGGAAGCGAGATGAACCGGACAGGGCTCAGGTCAGGCGATAATACGGTCGCTCGGCGAAGCCCGGCGTCAAGAACGAGGATCGAATCGCCAGGCAGGAAGGCAGCGGTAACCGGGATCCTGTATTCGCCCGGGCCACTCCCAGTCCGACCCAGATCCCCTTCGTATCGCCCATCCGAATCAAAGAGCGACGGCGCCTGGCCAGGGTGGAAGACTATGCGTCGTCCTGTGGAAGCCGTCACAACCTTGGTGGGCGGACCGGAAATCGGACGAGCCATGTCGTCGACTTTCAGCGTAACGCTATGCTGCAGCTCGATCTTACAATCGGGGCAAGCTGGAGGAGACGATTGTACAATGGTACTCGGCGCGTCTGCGGCGCCTTCTAGCATGTCACCGTCGCTGTCGCTGTCGCGATCGCAAGCGAGCAGTAGTGAAAGCAGCACGGCGCCGGATGCACTCACGCCGTAGGTAGTGAAAAACGCGCGCATCGTACCCGATAGCCCTTGCAGTTAGTGAGAGAGTCGCGCTGCCTGGTCGAGAGGCGGTGCTTACTCCGCTGACACCAACTCCAGCTCCAGCCCGCCGGTCATGCCTGCTATCAGGTTGTAGAACAGCGCCACCAGAAAGCCGGTGATGAGCCCGAAAACAGCATACATGAGCGGCATGATGATGAGGGCCATGCCGCCGAACATCATGGCGTCGAGGCCCATTTCCTCGCGCGGAATGAGCGCGCCGAACATGGCGAAGAGCACGGAGAAGATGATGCCGAATATCAGGTAGAGGGCAGCAAAAACGATGGCCGTCCGGCCGACTCCGAGTCGCCGAACCTGGTAGGTGGTGGTCATGGTCTGCAGGGAGAGGGTGTAGAGGTGGTGGCTTTGCCACAATCGGGCTCGACAGGAGATCTGTCAATAGAGCACCTGACGTCTGGTGGATTTGCGGTGGTTGTTGCGAGAGCGGTGCAACTACGCCATTTGCTCAACCAGGCAATTCATCGTACCGCTCAGCCACACGAATGTCGCTTCGCGTGGGGCGGAACAGTGCGTTCCTCACTCCAACCAGGCCGACGGCCTGTCCACGCGCATCGCCTACCGAATCCCCGCCCCACTCGCTTGCAACACGTGTCGCCACCGCGCAACACAGAACTACTCCGTTGTTGCCACCGTTATGCCTCGAGCGTTTAGGGAGGAACGGGCTCGACTGCAGGCCCGCCAGCCGGAGCCGGGCGTAAGGCGGCCATGTGCCCCCGCCCCTCTCGATCCGGAGACGGATTGCTCCAGCCTGGCGGCGCTCCATGCAGCGCTCCCTCACCTCCAACACATCACTTTCAGGAGATCCCGAACCATGAGCTCTATGCGATTCCCGCGTGCGCTCCACGCATTGTCACTCTCATTTCTCGCGTTGGCTGTCGCAGGGTGCGGGGATTCCACAGGGCCCGGCAAGGGCGTGAAGCTCACCCCGGAACTCGTAAGGCTCAACGGAAGCTCGGGGGGAGCAAGCGGATCGCTGGCAGGCCACGTTCTCTCCCTGGCAGTGGAGGGTCCCGGAACAACGGCGGCGATTGCCACGAGCGACGTGGACATCATGTCGCTTCGGATGCCGATCACGGAGATCATGATCGGCAGCGACGAGAGCGAAAGGGTAGCAACGGCATATAGATGCACAGTTGACGACTGTCACGTTGACCTCGCCGCCGCAAATTTCGAGAGCAACCTGCTTCAGTCCAGCTCCGTAACGGTGCCTGTCGGAACTTACACCTGGGTTCAGTTCGGCTTCTGCACCAATGACCGGGACTCTCACGACGTCTACCTGACGGCATCGGTCAACATGGATGGCACCGTGTACTACACGAGACCTGATGGATCGCTCTCCACGGAATCTCCGGCCCAGGCCGCAAAGATTACGATGAGTGGCTGCGCCATTCGCTCTGAAATGCCGCATGCGGTAATAGTCGAGGACAATGGTGTTGTGCAGGCTGCTCCGGAAGACGAACAGGTGGAGGGCGAGGAGGAAGTGGTGCCGGTTGGTGATGCGGCGCTCCGTCTCTACTTCACCACTGAAGACATGGCGTGGGCCGTAATGGGAGCGACGCACGGGCTATGGTTCCCTGGCTGGTGCGCACTGCCGCTGGCAGATGCAGAAGCTGGAACGCCCTACATCTGCGTTGGTTACCCCGTTGTCGCGGCCTTCCTGGGGCGGGAGACCATCCCTGATGTCGAGCGCTACAGCACCAACATTGCCACCTCGCTTACGCTGTTCACTGACGGGTCTGCCATCTACGGTGGGTACCTGCGCCGATTCCTTCGCAGTGTTTCGGATCTGGATGGTCACCATCTGTCCGCCACCGGCGCGCTGTTCGGTGTGAGCACCAACAGCGATGGCAGCCTCTACATCAACGGGTTCGTCCAATCGTTCGGCCCGGAATGGGCATTCCCCGCATTCCGTCGCGAAAGCCACTCGGGAACATACCGTAACCATGACCAGATCGATCGCCCGTACTCGGCGACCAGGCTGCAGTAGAAACGAGGCACGCCGCCACTAGTGGCAGGCGACTTGGTTGCACAGGTGCCGTCCGAATCCATCCCGGGATGCGGACGGCACTTCTCACAAACGGGTCATCCCGGCGGACCCCTAACGCGTCCAGTTCGCTACACGACGTGCGCATGGAGTACACAAGGGCCCGCCAGGGGTAACAATGCCACACGACTGCCTCTGGACTACCGAACGACACCCTGTATATGATCATGACGGAGCCACGCCCGCGTGCCCCATCGCGCGCATGGTCGAATCCGATTCCCCCACCTCCAGTCGTTGCAGGGTATCATGGCCCACTACAGAAAACTGGTCGCGCTGGCACTCGTACTCGGCCTCGCCGCGTGTTCCGATCCCGTCACCGTCAGCGAGTCCGAGCCGGCGCTGACACTCAGGAAGAGTCAACCCATCCTTCTGGATGCGCAGTCTCTAACGGACAGGTACCTGGTGATGTACAGGCAGGGCGAGCTGCCTCGCGAGGTTGCGGATCGTGTGGCCGAGTTAGGCGGTGCGGTGGAGTTGACCGATGCCACGCTGGGCTTCGCCGCCGTGAGCGGCCTCACGCCGTCCCAGGCTGCAGATCTGCTCCGTCTCGAGAGCGTCTCGTACGTGGAGCCGGAGATCGCTCTCCACATCCCCGAGCCCGTCGCGCAACTCTCGACTCGTCAGGCCGACGCGTCCATCGACTCACCCGAAGCACCGGAAACGGCGTTCTTCTTCCCGCTCCAGTGGCATCATCGTGCCATTTCCGCCCCGGCCGCCTGGGACGCCGGCAAGCTCGGAAGCAGCGAAGTGACGGTCGCCATTCTGGACACGGGTCTGGACTACGGTCACCTGGACCTCATCGGCCTGGTGGATCTTTCCCGGTCCATCGATCTCATAGGCGAGGCCGACTCGATCGCCAAGTACTTCGGCGGCGGGCATCACCCCATCGCCGACCTGAACTTCCACGGGACGCACGTGGGAACAACCGTCTCGAGCAATGCGTTCGTCAACGCCGGCGTCACTTCGCAGACCACGCTCATCGGCGTGAAGGTGTGTAACATGCGCGGCAGTTGTCCGCTCGGCGCTGTGCTTGCGGGCGTTCGCTGGGCGGCCGACAACGGCGCGCACGTGGCGAACATCAGTATCGGCGGCAGCTTCAGCAAGAGCGAGCTGGCGCGCAGTGGATTCCCCGGCATCAACGCTCTCATCAACCGTACCACCAATTACGCGCACACGAATGGCACGCTGCTGGTAGTGGCCGCCGGGAATGCCGCGCGGAACCTGGACAGGGACCGGGATACATACGCGATCTACTGCGACGCACCTAACGCGCTCTGCGTGTCCGCAACCGGCCCCACCGGAGCACCGGATGCGGGCGGTCAGTTCCCGAATATCGATGCGCCCGCTCCCTACACGAATTACGGCCGTTCCGCCATTGACGTAGCCGCACCTGGTGGAACCGCTGCCGACCAGGTCGGCGGGTCCACTTTCGTGTGGCAGGGATGCTCGCGCTTCACGCTGCTTTACGCGGTTGCCCAGCCTTCACCCACGGATCCTCCCGTACAGGCGCCATGCGCCAGTTCCAACACATTCACCATCGGCTCCATCGGAACCAGCATGGCGGCGCCTCACGCAAGCGGGTTGGCAGCGCTGCTCGCGGCCGAGGCAGGGATGCACCCCGCACAGATACGAGCACGCATCCAGCAGGGTGCGGATGATCTTGGCCAACCCGGGACTGACCCATTCTACGGGAAGGGACGTATCAACGTAGCTCGGTCGTTGGGACTGTAGCCCGCGCACGGCCCTGCAGACGTCAGGCAGCTGGATCGCGGCTGCATGACGTCTGAAGTGGATTCGGGCGACCGTCACCAGCAGTCCACCGCCCGTCGTAGTTACCCGGTTGTCAGCGAGGGTGGGTGCCATGGCATCCACCCTCGCCCGTCCTCACCGTCAGAACTCCCAGCGAACTCCGGCGTTTGCCATGAAGCCGTGCAGTTCCGTCCATGCGTCGGTCGTCCACCTGCCGCCGGGACCGCGAGATGGCAACAGCAGCGGGTCAAAGCGAGTCTGCCGAACGTTGGCAATGTTCTCCAGGTTAAGGAACACACGCGCCGCACCGGCAGGAGTGTGGAACGTGCGTTCACCGAGCATTCCGACTATCAGGTAGCGGCGACTCTGACTGCGGAATGGATTGTCTTCCAGTGCCTGCCTGCCGGTATAGTACAGCTCCAGTCCAACTCGAAAGCTGCCGTGCTGCTCGATACTCGCAACCATTCCAGCTGAGTGCCGCGGTGTGAGTGGTACTTCAACTCGCGAGCAGGAACTCGCTGCACCAGGCGCAACCAGGTCGGGGTCGCACCGGGAGGATCGCAGGTAGGTATACGTTGCCGTGAGGCGAAAAGCCGGCGGCTCATCGTGGTGGTCGTCCTCGTCGCCCTCCAGGTGAACTTCCGCCTCCGGTTCAGCTGCAATGGCGCGGTCATTCTCGCTTGCGTCTCCATGACCAAGCTCCCGCGTGAGGCGCAGGAGCAGCTCGCCTCCCCAGGCACGGGTTGGAAGCGGCGAGTTAAACAGCTCGAGCCGGCTCGCACCACCCGGAGTGAACGTGCCGGATTGCTGCACCATCAACTGGTTGTATACGCTCGAACCGAATGCCGTGGCATTGAACTCCAGAGTGCCGAACGATATCTCCATCGGGCCGCCCACATCCAGTGATGCATTGCGCGCAGTCTCCGCCTCGAGTGATGACAGGCCACCTGCCGGAAGCAACAGCGGAGTTAGCCCGGTTGCCTCCGTCTCGTCTGTGAACGGCGTTGGCGCAAAGGTGCCGGTACCTGCGGAGAGGCGCGTAGTCCACTGGGAGAACAGCCCATCTGACACCGGCATTCTCAACAGCGCGGACACACGAGGATTGACCGAAGTGCCGAACTCGCTGTGCGCGTCCAGCCGCGCGCTCACCGACAGCGCAATCCATGTAGCGGGATCTGCGTCCACCTGTGCGAATACGGACGGAATGGAATAGCGGTAGTCCATTCCTGCAACGCTGCCGTTGTCGTAGGTGTTGCGTTCGTATGCCGCTCCGGCGATCCACGTGAGGGGCACATCACCAAGCACGTCGGGAATTGCGAGTGCGGCCTCGCCGAACCAGGTACCGTGGGTATCATCCTCCTCAACATTTCCGAAGCGGTGATCGTGCTTCTGCTGCATTGCCGAACCGCGCATCGTGAGCAGGGAGCCGTCAGGCATGCTGCCGTCGCTGAACAGCCAGTGCGCTACACCGCCGGCATCCGCGCGCAGGGTGCGCAGTGATTCAACGTACGAACCGCCACCTGGCACCGTACCGCCATCCATCGTGCCACCGGTCCGGTCCTCGGCCGTAAAGCCACCCGTAAGGAACGCGGTTCTGCCTTCGCCGTTGGAATAGTGAAGGCGAGGCCTCACGAGTGCTCGCTCATACGCCGGCATGTCAGTCCATCTGTCGGAATCGAGATCCACCTGTGACTGGCGGTGCGCGCCGGCCAGCATCGTATAGCTCCACTCACCTGCCAGCGGACCGGCGAGGAAGGCGACACCATCCGTTCCGTTGCGTGTGGTCTGGTTCACCAGGAGCGTGTTGGTCTGCTCCTCGCTCGGCCTGCGACTCACGAGGTTGATCACGCCACCCAGCGCCGAGCTGCCGTAGAGCGCCGATGCGGAGCCCTTGATGATCTCCACGCTGCCAAGATCCACCGGCGGAATCTGCAACAGGCCGAGTCCTCCGGCCTGGCCGCCGTAGAGCGGCAGGCCATCCGCAAGTATCAGTGAGTATCGGCCGCTGAGTCCCTGAATGCGCACGTTGGCGCCGCCGAGTGACGGGTTGGTGGCCTGCACGCGGAGTCCGGAGGTCTCGTTAAGCATCATCGAGATGTCGCCCGGCGTCATCGCCACCTTCTCGGCAATCTCCTCTTCGTCAATCACCTCAACGCGAAGTGGCGTGTCTTCCACTCGTCGCTCACTGCGCGTCGCGCTCACTACCAGAGCCTCGAGGCTGGCAGCCTGCCTGGCGAGCGCCATGGTGACCGTGGTGTCGCGGCCAGCGTGAAGCTCCAGGCTCAGCGATGCCGGGATCAGGTCGGCGCGTGAGGCGGTGACGGTATGTGTACCCGGCGCGAGCTGCAGTCGTGCGTTACCACTCGCATCTGTGCGTGCGGCTGCGTTGTCGCTACGGACGGTGGCGGATACAACCGGTGCTCCGGATGCGGAGTCGTGGCGCACCCGAACGGTTACGGTAACGTTGGAGCCCGGCGCTGCCGCCACCTGCGCGGTGCCTTCTGCGGAGATTGCAGCGAGTGCGAACGCTACCAGCAGCGCGACTCGTGCCGCGCTGTGAGTCAGACTTCGGAAGGGATTCAACACTGGATTGCGAGAATGGTTGCCGGGCTCGAGTTGCGTTCTGAAAGTAGTTGACGAGGTAGCCGGCAGTTCGTACTTTCGCGAGCCTGAAGCGGTTGCAGCATTTTGCTCAGCTTTCCCGGCCGCGCTCAGGAGAGCTACTCTGCAGGTTGGCGACATCCGGGCAGTCTTACCATATCAGCCGCAGTGCAGGTCACAGATGGGACCAGTCCAGTACAAGGCGGCTGCAGCGTACCTCGCGCTCTCCGCGATGATTGGTGCGCCTCCGGCGCTCGCCCAGGCTCCTGGCTCGATGCCAGACAGCGCAGCCGCACTTTCCCCGTTCAACAGCCTCGCGGGTACCGCATGGGTTGCTGAGGGCAGCGGATTCCGATCGCTGCTGTCTTACCACTGGCTGCTGCCGGGAATGGTACTGGCGGCGTCCAACGAAGTTTCGCGTCCGGACGGAAGTGTGATGGTGAGTTACCGCGGCAGTTACGCATGGGACGCAGGGCGCAACGAACTGGTGTTCTGGAACGCTTCGTCCAGCGGCGAGGTTCACCGAGGCCGAGCCTGGTGGGAGAGTGGCCTGCTCTGGCATGAGGCCGCGATTTCTGGTGGCCGGCTTGCGAGCTACGCGTCAGCCGTCAGGCATACTGACAGCACTCTGCACATCTATTCGTCGCTCGGCGCGAAAGCGGCATCGCCGGACGTGTTGCAGGAAACGCCGCTGAAGTACACTCCGGTGCGTGAGGCATCAGGCATGGTGCCTGACGCGACAGGCCCGCTGGACGTGGTGTCTTTCATGACCGGCTGCTGGCGGGGCGAGTTCGGTGACGACGGGGTTCTCGAGGAGTCGTACTCGCTTGCGAACGGCGGCGTAATGCTGGGAACGTCGCGCTACTTTCGGGCAGGCCGGGTAGTGCAGCATGAGTTCAGCAGCATTATTGCGGACACGAGCGGTGTGTCGCTTCTGCCGTATCCCGGAGGGCGTGTTTCCGAGCATGCGTTCCGCCTGACGCATGCGGCGGCTGACACGGCCGTATTCGAGGCGCCCGAGCATGACTTCCCGCGGCGAATATCGTACATTCGGGTTGCCGATCGGGGGCTTCTGGCGCGTGTGGATGGCGGTGAAGGTTCAACGAGAGTGATGTACTGGTTGCTGGAGCCGGTGCAGTGCACGGAGGCGCGTTAGGTATTACAAGGCGTCGGGCACGGCGGCCGGTTGGAGGTGCAGGCTGCTCAGTGCACCAGGGTTCAAGGCGGTGCTGTGCTGATCTTCCAATCGGGAGGCTGGGACAATGCGGATCTTCGGTTCGGTGGTGGCTGGCTACGCGACGATGTTCCTGGTGGTCTTCCTGGGGCTTTCGCTGGTGTGGGTAGTTCTGGGCGCCGACGGCGCATTTCAGCCCGGAACCTTCTCGGTGTCCACCACATGGATTCTGCTCAGCATCGTGGTAGGCTTCCTTGCCGCGATGGCAGGAGGCTGGGTATCGCGGCGAATTGCGATAACGGACGCGGGGCCGAAAGCGCTCGCGCTGGTGGTTGTCGTGCTCGGAGTTCTTCTCGCAATCCCCACCTTCGGCGCAGACGCAACCGAGGCAGCAGTGCGAACCGGCACGCTGCCCATGTTCGACGCCATTTCAGCTGCGAGGACACCTGCGTGGGTCGCGCTCCTGAACCCGGTGCTCGGCGCTGTGGGTGTGATGATCGGCGGGCGAAAGGGGCATGCCCGCAGCCTGTCTGGCTAGCGGAGCGAAAGCGATATTCTGAGAGCATGCGAGGGCGCCTCCGCACCCTGCTCCGGCGTTGCGCTTTCTTGAAATAGCGCTGCTGCTCTTCAGGCGTAGGCGCTCGGGGCTCGGCCCTGGTGGAGGCTCGGGTGGGGCGAAGCGGCGCGAAGCGGAGCTTCGTCTGCAGGCGGAGCCGGTAAAAAAGCCTCACGCGGAGGCGCGAAGGCCGCGGAGAGAAGCGTGGCGTATGAAACTCCAATCGCCGTGCAGTTCTCCGCGGCCTCCGCGCCTCCGCGTGAGACCGTCGTTGTCAACCTTCAGTGCGTAGTGGCCGGCGCCGAAGAAGAGTCGTAGATGAGAAGCAGTCACCGGTTTCCAGTGAAGCGTAAGCGATATTCGGAGAGCACCCTAAGGTGCTCCCGCACCCTTCTCCGGCATTGCGCTTCCTTGAAATAACATTGCTATTCCAGCGTCGGCGCGCGCCTGGAAAAGGCACGCATTCGCTCTCGCGATGCTCTCCGAATATCACTTGCACACCACTAGCTACCCTGTTCAGCCGGCTCGCCCCGCTCTGCCGTAGTCACCTTTCCAATGAATACCTCGAAGGCGTCCAGCCATTCGCGCAGGAACGCCTTCGTGGACTCGTCCGTTACCTCGCCGTCTTCGGTAATCAGGTTGTCCGTGAACTGGATGTATGCTTCCGGCTGCGCCAGCTCCGGGCTGTTCACGTACGACAGGATGCTCCGAAGGTGCTGCTGACCAACGGCGGTGCTGATGGAACCCGGCGATGTGCCGATCACGGCCGACGGCTTCTTGGCGAATGAGTTCTTGCCATACGGGCGCGAGCCCCAGTCGATTGCATTCTTGAGCGGTCCGGGGATCGAGCGGTTGTATTCCGGCGTGACGAACATCAGCGCGTCCACGGCTTCAACCGCCTTCTTGAACGCTCTGCCCTCTGGGGGGTAGTTGTTGTCGAAGTCGTAGTTGTACAGGGGAAGGTCGCCTATCGGAATCTCCACGAGTTCCATTTGGTCCGGGGAGAGCGTCTTCAGTGCGCGCGCCAGCCTGCGATTGATGGACTTTTTTGAGAGACTTCCAACGAAAACGCCGACTTTAAATGCCATTCGTGTATCCTCCTTCCGGCTTCGACGCCGTA
>DATGOL010000084.1:0-3330 GCA_035306065.1 Gemmatimonadales bacterium
GTGATTCCCTCACGAAGTGACAACTGCGCCAGGAAATGCCTCACGAGCAACGGAATGTCCTCACGACGCTCGCGCAGCGGCGGCAGGTGCAGCGGCACGACGTTCAACCTGTAGAACAGGTCTTCACGGAAACGGCCTTCGGCGATCTCCTTGTCGAGCTGCTTGTTGGTCGCGGCGAGAACCCGGACATCAACCTGGATGGGCTTGGAACCGCCGATACGCGTAACCACTCCGTCCTGAAGAACGCGAAGCACCTTCGCCTGCGCAGACAGGCTCATGTCGCCAACTTCATCCAGGAACAGCGTGCCGCCGTGAGCCTGCTCGAACTTGCCGGACCTGTCTCCAATGGCACCGGTGAAGCTGCCCTTCATGTGCCCGAAGAGCTCGCTCTCTATGAGTTCGCTCGGAATGGCTGCGCAGTTCACTTCCACGAACGGCTTTGAAGAACGCTGGGACTGCCTGTGAATCGCGCGGGCAACGAGTTCCTTGCCCGTTCCGTTCTCGCCTGTGATGAGTACCCTGGCAGGCGTGGCAGCCACTTTCTCGATTCGGTCCAGCACGGCGCGAATTCCAAAGGACGAGCCAACGATCTCGTAGCGGGATTCCACATCTGCGCGCAGGCGCGCGTTCTCGTTTTCGAGATCCAGGTGTCGCAGCGCGTTTCGGAGCAACACCAGAATGCGGTCAGTGTCCAGCGGCTTTTCGAGAATGTCGTAGGCGCCGAGCTGGGTTGCCTCCACCGCAGTCTGGATGGTTGCATGGCCGCTGATCATCACGACTATGGACGCTGGGTCTCGCGCCTTGAGCTGCTTCAGCACCTCGAGGCCATCCATGCCGGCCATCTTGACGTCCAGGAACACCAGGTGCGGGCGGAACTTCGCATACTCTGCCAGTCCGGCGTCACCGCCTGACGCCGTGCGCACCTCGTATCCCTCGTACTCGAGCAGCTGGCCAAGCGCCGCCCGGATTCCCTGCTCGTCATCAACGACAAGAACACGCCGGCTCATTGCACCGTCCTGTAAATGATCACGTCACCATCTTCCAGGCGAACCTGTCCGACGTCGTCAGGCAGACCCACCGCGATTCCGCGGGAATCCAGTCCTTCGGGACGCTCACCGCGCCATACCTCTCGAAGCAGCACCGGAATCGCCGCAGTCGGCACACTCAGGTTGCGAATCTGCATGCGCCTTACGCGATACTGTGCCAGCCCGGGCTTCACCATGTCCACCGTGCCCGCCACCCTCATCTCCTCACGAGCTCCTATCAGGCCGGCGAGCGGGCCAAGTGCTTCAATACTGCCAAGGTCTCCAAGGGGCACCACTGCGCGGAGCTCCAGTTCGCTACCCACAACCGCCGCCTCCACCTGCTCGGCTCCGGGCGGAATACGCTCCACAAAGCGCGAGACCAGGTAGGACGCAGCCTCTGCACCGCTCAGCGTCACATAGCCCCTGCGCGCACTGAGCGACTCCACCTTCTCGCGTCCGCGCGAAGCAGCAGTTTCGGAAACTGGCTCATACCCCACGCTGCTGGACTCCACGCCATTCGCAGGCTGCAGTCCTGCGCGCTCCATCCAGTAGTCCCGCGTGAACCACGCCGCCGCCCCGAGAATCAGGACAAGCGCAAGGCAGCCAATTCTGCCAAAGCATCCGAACATCTGTTTGTGATGGACTGAGTTGAATTAAGCGTACGTAGCCTGCAGGAAGGCAGAGACAACGCACATGATGCCGAATCCGGCCGCCAGCCACCAGCGGCCCCTGCTGTAAAGTTCATACCCGTCATCCTCCCGGAAGTGCGCCCCAGGGTGTGGCGGGCGATCGGCTATTCCCCTCCCGCTCCCCCTCCCCCTCCCAGCGGGCATCGGGCAAGCGTGCTATACCTGCTGCCCTCCCGGCTGAGTTCGCTCCTCACGAGCGACACATGGGTCACTGGAATGATCCAGGCATCGGTGATCCTGCGCGCCGCGTCCGCGAATCCTTCCGCCGGTGCAGCAGCTGAATCACCGGCGCGCTGCTTCCTTGTGCGCGCGAGCGTCAGGTGCGCCGCAAACTTCCGCGTCTCCCGCGCGAAGCCGATGGTAGCGCATGCGTCGTTGACCGCGGCTGCGAGCGCCTCGCACCGTGCCTTGCCGTCTCCTCTCAATCCCAGCCATACCACACGCGGTCGGGACAGCGCCGGGAACGCGCCCACGCGGCTCAACACCATCCGGAATGGCGGAACCTGCGCCGCGGCTTCGAGCAGGGCTTCCTGGATCGCAGTCACACCGGAAGCAGGCGTGTTGCCAAGAAACTTCAACGTGATGTGAAGGTTCTCCGGCCGCACCCAGCGCGCATCAGGAAGCCGAGGTTGCAGCTGGTCCATGATGGATCGACGGATCCGGTCCTGAACCTGGCCATCGACTTCCAGTGCTATAAACAGGCGAAAGGTGTCTACTTTCGCAGCTGCGTTCCCACCCGGCGGGAACAGCTCTATGGCGGCGTGTGTGAAACCTGCGGCGCGCGCGGCCTCGATCACGCGTTCGCGCACCAGGCGATCGCTAAGCAGTTGTGCACCTGCATCATTCTGCGGCACCAGGACGGCAAGAGCACCTGCAGGCCGCACGTCCAGCTCGAGCCCCAGCTGTCGAAGCGAGACCTCGAGCGCGCCCGCATCAGGACCCTCAGTGCCGCCTGGCGAACTCACGCCCGGGGAATGCCGTGCAGAACGTTCAGCGAACCACTTCGGAAGCCTGCCAGGTCCAGAACCACCCGGGGAAAGCCGGCACTTCGAACAGCCTGCTCGATGAGCGCGGTGCGCTCGGGGAGTAGCCATTCATCCAGGATGCCGGGTGCGAGCTCCACGCGGGCCAGCTCCGCATGATGCCTCACGCGCATATCGCCGGCGATCCCCAGCGCCCTGAGCGCAGTCTCTGCGCGGTCCACGCGTGCCAGGCGCTCTCGAGTGACAGCCACACCGTACGGCAGGCGCGAGGCCAGGCAGGGGGCAGCGGGAGCGTTCCAGGTGGGCAGATAGCGACGCTTCGAGAGAAAGCGAATCTGTTCCTTCGTCAGGCCTGTTTCCGCGAGCGGAGCGCGCACCTCCTGTTCCGACGCGGCCCGCATTCCCGGACGATAGTCCCGAACGTCGTCTGCATTGGTGCCGTCGCAGGTAACCGCATAGCCCAGTTCCTGCGCAATCGGCGTGAGGCGATGCCAGAGTTCGGACTTGCAGTGATAGCACCTGTTCGTGGGGTTGCTCGCGTAGCTCGCATCGTCGAGCTCATGCGTGTCCACCACGCGCAACGGAAAGCCCAGCAAAATCGCACGGTCGCGCGCCTCCTCGGCCTGACGAGAA
>DATGOL010000085.1:0-20807 GCA_035306065.1 Gemmatimonadales bacterium
AGGGGCCGTATAAGCCGGAGCATTATCGGTACTGAGGTGATAGGCGTTAGTTGTTAGGGGGCGGCGGAGCCGCCCTCGGCTGGGCAGGGATACGTTACTGATGGTGCGGTAGCTGGTCGGCGTTAGCGTGCGAAAAGAGAGAGCGGGTCGCGGATATCGATTCCGGGACCCGCTCTTTCATTTTGGTTCTATCATTGGATCGCCGGCGGTATTGCTGTCAGGCGTTGCGGGCGCGGCGCCTGCGCATTGCTGCTATTCCGCCCAGGCCAGTTGCGAGCAGAACCATGGAGGCGGGTTCGGGGGTTACGGTAACGCGTGTGGGGTCGAACGAGCCTATCGCGGTGCCGCCCATCTCGAACGGAGGGTCGCCCGGCTCCTCCCACGTGTGATTGAACCACAGCAGGATGTGGCCGGGCTGGTACAGCTGAAAGTAGGACTCGGTGGCTCCGCCACTCACATACGGCTCGCCAGTGATCGTTATGTACGACGGGCCAACCTCGTTATCAATGAGGTTCCGCTCCTCGAAGCCTGCCCACATGAGAGCCGCTGAACGGGAGTAGGTACTGGTGAGCTCGAAATCCACATCGAAGTTCAGGACTTTCGTGAACCAGGCTGCAGATCCTGCCGATTGACCGGTGGCAAGCGTGGCATTGACGCACACGATCTCCGCTGAGTCGTAACAGCTGTTGTACCACGTCAGGATCACCGGTCCGGTGAAGGCCGAAAGATCCCAGCTTGCATGAGCAGCACGTGCCGGCACGAAGGCCAGCATGGTTGCCAGGGAAAGAACTGCAAGTAGCCTGCGGATCACTTCGCACCTCCGACACGGTTGGTTTGGGAAGACATTTCTCGAGAGGCAAGATAGCAGGAGGCCCTGACACGCAACCGCTGCCACGCTGATCGAAGGCTTGGCGCCATGCGCCCGCGACCTCCATCCTACCTCCCGGTCATTGCCACCGGCTCCTTCTTCTCCTGCTTCTCCTCGCCGTCTGCTGCACGCTGGCGTTCCTGCAGGTGACGCTTCATGTCCAGGTGCGGCACGCCGTCCTTCATCCAGCCGGGCATTGGCTTGCCGAGCAGGTGATGGTCGAAGAATTCGCGCATGCGGATGGCGTAGTCCTTCTGGTTGGCGGGCTTAGCCAGCCCGTGGTTCTCACCCGTGTACTGCAGCAGGATTACGTCCTTGCCGAGTTCACGCAGGGTGTTGTAGTAGGTGATGCCCTGGTTGAAATCCACCGCGCCGTCCTTGTCGTTATGCAGGATGATGAGCGGGGTGTTCACCTTGTCCGCAAAGCGGTTGGGTGAGTTGCGGATATAGGCATCTGCGTTGTCAATGTAGTTGCCGAGGAAGCGGCCCTGGCTGCTCTCGAAAATCGGCTGGTTCGCCGAACCGGAGTTCCAGTACACTGAGCTGTACATGCTCACCATGTCGGTGAGGGGCGCACCGGCGATGGCGGCCTTGAACATGTCGGTCTGCGTAACCAGGAAGGCAGTCTGGTAACCGCCCCACGAGTGTCCGTGCAGCGCAACACGAGCTGAGTCCACCACTCCGGTGGCGATCGCGGCTTTCACTGCCGGCAGCACACTCCACACGGCAGACATTCCCGGGTCGTTCAGCTTGTAGGTGATATCCGGCATGAACACGGCGTAGCCCGCAGCGGTGTACACGCTGGGGTTCAGCGCGCGCGTCTCGTTCGGTACTGCGTAGGAATGCAGGTTCTGCGACAGGCGCTCATAGATGTACACAACGGTGGGGTAGCTGCTGCCTTCGGTGTAGCCTGCAGGCAGGTACAGGGCCCCCTGGAGCGAATCACCCTTGTCGGTTACGTAATCCACGAGCCTTGCGCCGGCAGACCATGCCACCTGGCTCTGCTGCGGATTGGCGTTCGTGAGGCGGCGGGGCTCCTGGAACGACAGCGTGGTAGCGTACCAGTCGGGGAACTCCAGTGCAGACTGGCGCGAGAACACAACCACGTTGGCATCACGTGCCTTCATGGGCTGCAGGCGTGCGTCCTCCAGGATCAGTGACTGCGCGCCCGGCCGCCTGACGTCTACGCGAGCTACTCCTTCCTGTTTGGTTCTCTCGCCATACGAGCTGAAGTAGAGCGTGGAGTTTATGGGGATACCCCGCTCGTCGGGATGCGCGAAGAGCCTGCGCTGATAGCGAATGCCGCGCTCGCGTCCGTTCACCGTGAGGTTCACGGCGCGCCCGGACGCAACCGGCACCATCCACACGTCCCAACCGTCGGAGAGGAGAACGCTGCGTCCATCGCTGGTCCAGCCCAGCGCATTTCGCGGCGGATTCTCCACGTTATGGTCATCCTCGGAATTCACGAAGGACACCGACAGGTTCTGCGTGATGTTGCGGGTGTCTCCGCTGGCCAGGTTCATCACGTGCCAGTGACCGTCGTTCCAGTAAAGGATTCGTGTCCCGTCGGGCGAGGCTATGTCCTGCCAGCGTAGCGCAGACGCCAGCTGGCGGCGCTCACCGGTGCGTACATCCACCGCCCACAGGTCTCGCAGCCTGCGTCCGGTGAGGTTGCCATCCAGCTCGTACTGGCGCTGGTCGCTTCCAACGGCCCACCTTCCACCGTTGAGCAGGCGAACATCCCGCAGGTCTTCCGTGGCGAGCCTCACGACCCGGTCGGCTGACGGATTCCAGGCCGCAAGCCAGGCAAACTCACGATCGCGATTGGCCTGAACCTGTTGCTGGGACTGCAGGCGCGGCTCCTTGCCGTGCCAGATAACGAGGTCGGGAAGTTCGCTGTCTCCGGAGTCGGCAGCGGGGGCGACGGTCCGCATTCCGAACGTCACCGTGGAACGATCGTCGGTCCAGGAAGGAGTACGTGTGGGGCTCACGCGCAGGTCGGCCTCGAAGTCGCCGCGACCCTCGGGGCTCAGCACTGCCGGGCTGCCGGTACGTGCGTCCCGCATTGCAAGCACGGCCCATGAGGTGTCCTTCGCGGCGCTGTCCACGACGCCACGCAGCAGGGTGAGCGACCGGCCGCTGTCTGCCCACGTCAGGCGACGGTACAGCGCCCGCTCGGTGCCATCCAGTGACCGTACAACACCACTGGACATCTCCCGCAACTGAATGCCGTTGCCTACTCGTGAGGGAAGGTCCACCGTCCATGCCAGGAATTCGCCGCGGTCGTCAAACGCGAAGTCGCCCACTCCGGCAATCGTGAGGGTGGGGCCTGACGCGAGGCTGATAACGCGAAGCGGTGCGGACTGCGCCGCGCGCTCTCCCTCGGGTGCGTAGCCGAGCATGGCGAGGTACGCGCCACGATCCCCCGAGAATGCAAAGCGTCGCACCTGTTCGAAGGTGCGCGTGCTTCCCGACTCCAGGTCTACCAGCATTGCACTGGCATGCACCGGCTTCTTCTGGCGCTTCAGCTTCTTCTGTGTGTCGGCATCGGGGAAAACGAGGAATGCTGCATGTCGCCCGTTCTCGGAGATGGTGACGCCGGCGCCGGGGCCCGGCTCTCCAACCGGAAAGCGAAGCTCGCGCGTTCCGGTAACGCTCCGGATCACGACCTGCGCGTCGCCTTCATTGGGCGCGAGCAGGTACGCGAACCAGCTGCCGTCGTTCGAGAGAGTGGTGTTACGAATGGTTTTCCACTCGCGGAGGTCGTCGCGGCTCAGCTCGCGAACGGCGGGGGCGGAGGCTGTGGTGGCCACGGCCTGTGAATGCAGCGGCGTTGGAAGGGGCAGAAGTGCGGCTCCCAGCGCTGCCGGAAGTATCACGGCTGCGAACGAACGAGATCTGGTCACGGGAATCCTCGAGATGAGGCTGTCGGGAGGCTGCGAGAACTACGCAGCCTAAGTGCAGGACGCGCCTGCTAACCGGGTTCGGTGGAACGCTTCAGTATGGGCCAACGCGACGGCAGGCGGTAGAGAGTGTCGGGTTCCAGGAGTCGGCAGGACGGGCGATGGGTCCACGAAGCGACCATCGGCACGGGTTGTCGTACTCTGCCCTCTCGATGCGCATCACCGAATGACCACCTGAAGGAGCGTGCACAGTGCAGCCGTGTGAGACACCAGTTGCCGGCGTAAGGCAGGGTATAGCGGTTTCTCTTCGGAGCGCCGTGCCCGAAGACCTGCCAGCCCTGCAGGAGCTCGTGTCCCGAGCTGTGCTGGAGAATGCAGCGCGCGACTATCCGCACCAGCTGCTCGATGAAGCACTCGGCGGCCCGCTTGCCGTGGAGATGGAGCTGATCAGGGACGGTACCTATTTCGTTGCGATGGCAGGTGAGGGAGAGGACGCGCGAATCGCGGGTGCCGGCGGGTGGAGCAGGCGGGCGCCGGCTCACGCCTGGATTCATCTGTCCGGTGAGCATGAGGCCGAGCCTCGGGCGGATGACGCTCCTGCAAAGGATGGTAATGGGCAGGCCAGGCCTCCAAACGCATCGGCAACCATCCGGGCATTTTACGTGGACCCGGTTTTCGCGCGCCGGGGGGTGGGGGCGCTGCTTCTCTCGCGCTGTCTCGCGGAGGTGTGTGCGGCCGGGTTTCGCCGGGCGGAGCTAGTGGCGACGCTCACCGGCGAGAAGCTCTACGAACGTGCGGGATTCCGCACCGTGGCGAAATTGAATGCCATCCTGCCCAGTGGCAGTGCGTTTCCGGTGGTTCGCATGGTGCGGGACTTCAAGTAGTCAGCGGCTAACCCCGGCCGGTCCGGCGGCGTCTCCCGCCCGGGGAGCGCGAGCGCCTGGTACGCGAGGAGGAGTCTCCCGCCCGGGGGAATGCGAGCACCTGAGGTCAGTGCGGGAGCGTCTCCCGCCCAGGGAAACGCGCGCAACTGAGGCACGACTGTAACAGTTCCCTCTTGCACAGCCGAGTTCATCCCTGAATGTTGTAGACAGGTTCGCGCCGTCACGCGGCCACTATCGCGTCAGTAAGGCGAGAGTGGTTTGCATGGATGGCCGATATCGTCGCTGTCAGGCCCAGACTGCGTTGGTGGCCCGGATGGCTTGCTGCAGTGCAGCGGCTACGTCGGCGGGCAGAGGGTATGATCCGCGCTCGTGCATTTCCCAGAGGAGTTGCACGGCGCGGTTCTGGGCGGCGAACGCCATGAGGAAGTTTGCTCCAATGCCCGGTGTATCGAGTGCTCCTTTGCCAAGTTCGTCCAGGACGGCAAGGGGGGTTTCGGGCCCGGACCTTGCCATTCGTGGTGAATCGGTCGCCGTAAGGGCGTCAGAAATCATGTGGCCAAGGGTGTCGTCTGAAGACACGAGGGAAGAGAGACGCCAGCGGGCGATCTCGGTAGACTCGAACCCCACGGTGGAACTCCCGAGCGTTTCCGATTCGTGACGGAATCGGTTCACGCGAATCTTGGTGTGAGAGGGTAGTTTGGCCGACACGCCCGCCCCAATGGGGTGGAGTGGTGTGCCGGTTGACTGACGGTGCAAGGCAGTATGCGCGGAGCGGGGCGTGTGGTGCGCCCGTTCCGGAACGGTCCCTGGACGGCCGTTCGACGCGCTTCCGCGACGGCGGAAGTAGCGGCTGGCATGCTCGTATTGTCCGGAGGCAGTAGCGTTATGGCGTTGCTCATGCCCGTGGCGGACCAGGAGGGAGAAACTCTCGCCCGGTCTGCGCTGGATCAGCATTGGGCGGTTGCGGCGATTCCGCCGGAGAGGCGTGCATTGCTTCTCGAGCGGGTTTCCGGATCGCGACCGAATGAGGGCGATGGCCTTGGAGAGCCGATTGCCGAGAGCCTGACGATGCTTGCGACTGCGTACGAGCTCGCGGCATTGGGCCAGCTCGACGCGATTCTTCATGAGCCTGGAGGAGAGGTCC
This sequence comes from Gemmatimonadales bacterium, assembly GCA_035306065.1. GTDB lineage: Bacteria > Gemmatimonadota > Gemmatimonadetes > Gemmatimonadales > Gemmatimonadaceae > JBBQHX01. The sequence continues at coordinate 5,800 of DATGOL010000085.1, forward strand.
GCCGCCTTGCGCGGGACGTGCTGACGCTCGGCGCGGCGCGTGCCTACCGGATCTACCAGGCCGTCCGTCTCCCCGAAGGAGATCAGGAGCTGGCTGTCCGGGCCACGCTCCGCCTGGCTGCCTTGGCTGTCGTGGGCAGGCAACGGGAGTCGTTCGAGCGCTGGGCCGCGCGTCCGTCGGTGGAGCGTCTGCTGGATGGTGCCCGGAGCCGGGTCAGGCTGGATGGCTGGGATGCGTCTGATGAGGGCACCCGCCTGGCTGTATGGCTGACGTGGCTGAGTCTCCTGCGCAGGCCCGACCGCGAGGCACTCCGTGGCAGTGTCGAAGCACTCGGCGTGCTTCGCGAGCATCGTGAGGCGCAGGCCGGCGACGCTGCGGATCCGCGGGAGCCGGCGTCCATGCTTCGGCTTCGCTTCCAGAACTTTGTGCTGAGGCAGGTTGCCGAGGGCGCCGAGCAGCTGGCGTCCGCGATGCATCGGCGTGTACTGCCAGACGCTACCGCGAAGCTCTCGCTGCACTTCGGAGCTGCGCGCTCCGCGGCCACCGGTGACCACGGTCTCGACCTGCTTCTCGCCTGGATGCACGGTGCAGCCGTTACTGTCGCGGGCGGCGTGACCGACCAGCTCGAACTGCCAGGGATGTAATTCTGCGGCCGCCGGAGTGTGCGCGAACCGCTAGTACCATGCGTGCGCGATCCTTCGGCTTCGCCTGTGATTCCCAGTCCGCTGCCACGTTCGGCAGGGGCGGAACGGCCGGTATGCCGCCACCCGGCGTGCGAGCGGTGCCTGGCGCTGCTTCCGCGATCCGGAACCAGCGTACGGCGCCGTCTGCAGTTGTCAGGCAGGCGTAATAGCGGTCGTCCTGGCCCCAGAAAGCGCGCCAGCTGGCGTCTGCATCTGCAGGAAGCAGCGACGAGAGCGGCGCCGACTCGAGCGAGCCGTCAAGCGCACCGTCGGGGGCAGGGCAGGCGATGATATCCATGTAGCAATTCGCCGCAGCGCGGTGGTGAGAGTGTTGGATTGTGGGGATCCGACGAACGGCGGACGGCCCGGCGTTACCGGGACACCGGCGCCCGCCGCCGCCGGACCGGTGCGAATTGAATCGGCACCGGGAGAAGCGAAGGTATGACGAACGTGCGGGTCTCGCAATACGCGAAGATGCGGCTAAGTCATTGTGAATATTGTGGATAGGCGATTGGGAATTGTGGATAAGCCAGCTAAGTACATCCCGTGTCGGGGTGTGTGATGTGGATAAACCTCCGAGGCGCCTGGCGAGCGCAGCACGGATTTTCGGTCGGCTACGGCCTTCGCATTGCGATTCGCCGAAATGGCTCCGCTCTTCCCGTTGCCGGCGCTTTGCGGCTCGCCGAAATGGTGCGGCAAGCGTGGGCCGGAGGAGCAGCTGTTGGATGCTCTTTGCGCGCATGTGCCTGCCGTGGTGAACGGAGCGAGTGGGCGTTCGAGCGGTCAGAAAATTGAGTATGCAGGGCGGACCGGTCCGGCGATCGGGCGGAAGGCGGTAGCTACCCTCACGAGGGTTTCGTGAGGCATGTCACCAACGTGTGGGTCCGCCGTAAGAACATCTGTAACATCGACTTACGGCGTTCATTACGGCCCGGATACTGCGCATGGTGACGTCAGTGCGCTGCGACAGTGCGGAGCGCGCGGACATACCGCTGTTAAAGGAGGACGTCCAGATGAAGAAGTTCCCATTTCTAGCCGTGGCCGGCTTCGCCATGATCATCGCCGCTGGCGAAATCACGGCGCAGGAACCCGTGCCGACACCGACACCGACACCAGTACCAACGCCAACACCGGAGCCGATCCCGGATCCGATGCCCCCGATACCAGAGCCGATACCGGAACCGATCCCGAATCCGCTTCCAACCGATACCACTCCGCCGGCAGCAGCCATTCCGCCTGCTGAGGAGGTTGCCGATACTAACTCTGTTATCGGCAGGCTTCAGGCTGACGGCCGCTTCACGATGCTCATCGCCGCTCTCAAGCAGACGGGCATTGACAAGGAGCTCGACAGCACCGGTGCAGTAACGCTTTTTGCGCCGACCGACGAAGCGTTCGAGCAGCTTTCAGAGGAGGACGTGACGAGCCTGATGTCCGACAGCACCAAGCTCAGTGAGCTGCTGAGGCATCACGTGGTAGCGCGTGCCATAACGTCTTCGGACGTAATGGACTCAACAGAGGTTGAGACGCTTGCGGGCGACAGCCTTACCGTGCAGAGCGACAACGGCATGGTGACGGTTGAGGATGCAAGCGTGATACAGGCAGATCTCACGGCAGGCAGCAGCGTTGTGCACGCGGTTGACCATGTAATCGTGAAGAAGGATAAGGCTATGGAGCCGATGCCAGCGAAGGTACCGCCCACGGTTCCGCCCACGACGCCGCCACCTTCAGTACCGCCTACCGTTCCGCCCGTTCGCTAATCCCGAACGACAGGAATGATTCGGAGCGCTGGATGGTTGAAAGACCGTCCGGCGTTTCGTGTATGGGCCAGCGTCAGGTATGAGAGTCGCAGGCTTACAGCAGGGCAGCCATGTGCTCACCAAGCAGGCTCCCGCTCACCCAGGCGCCCTCGACTCTCGGGCCTCCGCACCAGTCACCGCAAGCTGCCGCACGAGTCTCGCTGCTGAACAGATAGCGGTCGGGCAGGGGTTCGTCCGGCAGCGCCAGGTGCCACCGGTGCGCTCCCAGATAGCTCGGCGGCGGCACGTCGGTGTCTGCCGCATTGCAGAATGCCGCAAGGAGCGACGCCGCAACCGCGTCGTGAGGCGCGTCCAGGTGTGCGGCAGACCACTCGGGGGCCGCATGCATCACCCAGGTCTCTGCCTCACGGGCAGGACGGCCGGGCTTGGACGTGTCGCGCGCGACCCACGAGAGCGGTGCACCGCGAACGAAGGCGCCGTCGAAGCTCACGTGGAGCGGCGTTTCAAACGCGACCATGGCCGCCCAGCAGGGAAGCATGTCTACCGTGCAGCGTTCGGCTATGTCCGGCGCGTGCTGAGCGAGCAACGCCGCAGCCTGCGGTGCCGGCAACGCGGCAACGAGAAAATCGTAGGTGCCTAATGAGAGGCCCTCTGCCGACGTGAGCTTCCACCGGTCGTGCTCCCGGAGGGCCGCGGCCACCTCCACGCCGGCATGCACCTCCGCGCCTGCCTGACGTGCGTCGTCTGCGAGCACGCGCGCTATCGCTCCCATACCCGGAACTCCCACCCAGCGCCGGATGGAACCAGGCACCGGAATCATGCGACCCTGCTCCAGGATCGCCATGCGGGCATGCCACTCTGCCGCAACTCCCTTCCGCGTCCACAGCGCAGCCTGTGCCGCAAACGCCGGCTCTCGCGCGGTGAAGTACTGCGCACCGTGGTCGAACTGGAGTGCACCGGCACGCCGCGTAGCCAGGCGTCCGCCAATATGGCGATCCCGATCGAGAACGAGAACGCGTGCACCGGCTTCTGCAAGGCGCTGGGCACACACAAGACCGGCAACGCCTGCACCTACAATTGCAACGCTTGGTCGCGAGAGATGCCTGGATGTCATGAGCCTTCCGCGCGCTCAGCGTCGGACGGCGCAGTACCGGCTACTGGCAGTGAACTGGCTGCCGTCTCTGGCCCAGCTGCAGGCAGTGATTCCGCTGCTGCCTCGGGCACAGTTACGGGAGCAGGCGGGGCGTGACGGGACACCCCCTCCGGTGAGGAACGATTGATCGAGCGCGAGCGGAACGCCTGCCACGCGAGTGCCAGCACGAGCCAGGCAAGTAGCATCCCGACTGGCCATGCAAGCACCCGCGGCCACATGAACGCAACCACCGCAACGACCAGGGCTGCCAGCGCTGCACCTGCCACGAGCGGAAGCTCCGCCCTGCCTAACGGACGCTGGTCGGTGATGGCGCTGCTCACGGCATTTCCCAGGCGGAGTGCACCGGCGGTCACCCGCCGCGTACTGCCTTCACCCGGACCCATCGCTCTTCGCTGCCTGCGTCGTATGCGCGCGTCAGGCGATGGATCACGACCGATGCCGCGAAGCCCCCGCGCTCTCGAGCGCCTGTCGAGCACTATCTCCGTCGCATTGGACAGGTCCTTCAGATACGACTCCTCCATCTGTGCACCGAAGTCACGATCCTCGATGCTCGCATCCAGCTCATAGTTGCCGAGCCAGCTGGCAATGTTGAGGTTCGTGGAACCCACGCGTGCCCAGATACCATCCGCCACGGCGGTTTTCGCGTGCATCATGGGACCCTTCCATTCGTACACCCTGACGCCGGATTCCAGCAACGGGCGGTAGCCCGCGCGCGACAGCGGGCCCAGAAGGGGTATGTCAGAGCCGCCCGGCACCAGAAGCCTCACGTCCACTCCATCCAGCGCAGCCGCACGCAGCGCCTGCATGTAGCTGGGAATTCCTGCGAAGTACGCATCCGAAAGCCAGAGTCGTTCGCGTGCGGCCGCCGCGATAAGCTGGTCCAGCCGCATGAGGCCGGCACTCCAGGGTTCGCTCGCAACAATCCGGAGCCTGACGCTCCCCTCGGCCGGCATCTCGCTGCGAACGGGGCGGTACTCGTGTGGCACGGATCCGCCGGCAGCCTTCCACACGCGCCGGAACGCCCACTCCACGTCGGCAACTGCCGGCCCGCGGATCTCGATGCCCGTGTCGCGCCACGGCGGAATGCCCTTCTCGGGAGCTCCAACCCACGGGCGACCCACGCAAAGGCCCGTTACGAAACCAACGCGTCCATCCACGCCGAGCATCTTGCGGTGATCGCGATGCACCCAGGCAAGCGGCTGGGCAAAGCGAGGCGGGTTGAAGCAGCGAACTTCCACCCCGCCTGCCGTCAGCCTGCGCCAGAAAGCACCGCTCGTCTTGCCGAGCGCACCCATCCAGTCGTAGAGCAGGCGAACGCGCACGCCATCACGCGCACGACGGATGAGGGCGTCGGCGAACTCCATGCCGATCTCATCGTCGTGAATGATGTAGCTCTCGAAGTGAATCCACTTCTCCGCATTCTCGATTGCTGCCAGCCACGCCGGATAGTTCTCGGTGGCGTCGCGGAGCAGACGCACGGAGTTGCCGGCAACCAGTGGCGCGCCGGCCGAGCGTGTGAAGGCGCGGTCGACAAAATCCTGGTCTCCGTCTCCGAGTCCGTGGAATGGACTCAGCTTGGTGGTGCTGCGTGAGAGCGGTGCTGCCATCTGGGAAGCGAGGTGTACCAACGGGAGCGCAACGGTGGAACCATGCCCGGCCCGGAGATGAACGGCAACGGCCAATCCGGAGGCGCGCGGGGCACGTGGCGGATTATAGTGGTGAGCGGGCCGCTCGGGCTGAGGTGCCGGGCCGCTGGAGAGCCGCGTGCAAACGCCCGGCGCTATCGGGAACCAGTACGGCGCTGCGGGCCGGAGTGAACTCGAAGGAGCCCGCCCGGGGAAACTGACCTGCTGAAGAGTTGAACATTGCCGACCACACCTGCAGACCTCACCATCCGGCGTGCTGTTCCCGGCGATGCCGCTGCCTATTCGGCGTTCTCCGCGCGCCTGGCTATCGCGACGTTCGCCGCGCAAAACGACCCGGTGGAGTTCGACGCGTACATGCGCTCGACGTTCGGCGAGGAGATCCAGCGGCGTGAACTGGAATCGGCGGAGAACACGGTGCTGCTGGGCGAGATCTCGGGAAAGCTGGCTGCCTTTGCGTACATGCGGAAGCGCGAGAAGCCGGGAATGGTGGACGCGCCGGGTGCAATGGAGATCGCGCGCTTCTACATAGACGGCGCGTGGCACGGACGAGGCATTTCGCAGGCGATGATGCGGGCCGTTGCGCGTGAGGCACGCGAGCAGGGTGCGGACACGGTGTGGCTGGGTGTGTGGGAACACAATCCGCGTGCGATTGCCTTCTACGTGAAATGCGGGTTCGAGAAGGTTGGCACCCACACATTCATGGTGGGGAACGATGCACAGACAGACCACGTGATGGCGGCGCGGCTCGCGGACGTGGAGGAGCGGCTGGCGGCCCCCGGCTGAGCTCGCAACGATTCGTCTCGCATTCACCGGCTGACAGAGTGGTGCATGCGAGCACAGCATGATGCTTGCTCCTGCAGTGGGATCATGGCCCCCGACAGGAGCTCTTCATGGAAAGTCAGTTCGGCATCGTCACACAGAATGAAAATCGAGACGGAGTGGTGGTTGGCGGTGCACACGAGGCCATTGGTGCGCCTTTCCTGATCGAGCTCAGTCGTTCCACCCCCGTAGCAGTCGCCGCCATTCACGACGGGCACACGTTGCGTGATGAAGTTGCGGCCCTCATGGCGCTGAGTGATGAGGAGCGCCTCCGAGAGGAAGACCCGTACACGGCGCAGTGGACCAACATCGGTGGAACGCGTCTGACAGGGGTGAGATCGCGCTTCGAGGTGGACCTGAATCGTCCGCGAAGCGGAGCGGTGTACCTGACTCCGGAAGAGAGTTGGGGCCTTCGGGTGTGGACCGAGACTCCGGCGAGCGGGCTCGTGAGGCGATCGCTGCAGATCCACGATGAATTCTATGATGCTGCCCGGATTGCACTGAACGAGCTTCGCGACAGGTGGAACCGCTTCGTGGTACTCGACATCCACAGCTACAATCACCGGCGCAACGGTCCCGATGCAGCGCCCGCCAGCCCCGCGGAAAACCCCACGGTGAACATTGGCACGGGTTCCATGAATCGCGCATTGTGGGGCCGACTTACAACGCGCTTCATGAACGACATGCGTGGCGATTCCGACCTGGACGTTCGCGAGAACGTGCGTTTCCAGGGCGGATACTTCAGTCGCTGGGTGAACGAGACATTCCCGGAGAGCGGCTGTGCACTGGCCATCGAGTTCAAGAAGGTGTTCATGGACGAGTGGACGGGCGAGCCCAACCCTGCCGCCATGAAGTTCCTGCGCGAACGCCTGACGGCCGCGATTCCGGGGCTGCTGGAAGAGCTTCAACGCGCATGAAGTCTGCGCTTACGGCTGCAGATGGGATCAGCAGGGAATTCGTGGCGGACGTATGCAAGCGCCTGGCGAGCGGGCACGCGGTGCGGCGGCGCCTGCCTGGTGGCGGGCGGCTTCACATGGATCGTCGCCTGCCTTTTCTCGTACTCTACCGCGAACGGGGTTCCAGAACGGTGGGGGCTAGTTCGCGACTCGTGGTCGGCGAAGCCGCACACCTGATAGCTCCTGGCGCACCTGAGCTGCAGGATGAGTTGCGCGAACTCGTGACATCCGTCGCACGCGTTATGCGCGACGTGTTCGGTGTATTCCTCCTGCTGGAGGTGTGGCTGGCGCGGGAGGGCGAGGCAACAGGCGGCGCACGCAAGGCACAGGGGGTGCGCTCACCCACCTTTCGCGTAGTCACCGCTGCGTTGCCACCGGACGACGCATCAGTGAGTCGTCTGTTCAGCGCACTCACGGAAGTGCCCCTGAGGCCACCGCCACTGGACGTAGAGGTGACCGTTGCACGCTCGGCGTCCGCACCCGGCATGCAGCCGCTGTTGCCACAAGAGTCATTCAGGGATGGCATTCACACGCTGGGCATCGAGGTGCTGCCGGTGCATCGCCAGGCGCGCACGGGAGTGGCGTATCCCGAGATATTCGAGACTCTGCGTCGCGGTCTCTCGCTGGCGGTGAAGCAGACTGCGTATCACTTTACCCTGACTCACGGTCGTCAGGCACCTTCGCATTATCTCGCGTTCGGCAGGCGCCTGGCGGTGCGCGCAGCAGAGCAGGTGGATGCGGAGCTGTCGGAGATGGCAAGGTCCTTCGACTTCCTGCTTCAGGTTACGCCGGTGAACGCACCGCGCGCTCGCGTGCAGTTCGACCGTCAGGGACGCGACAGCAACCCGGCCTTCGACTACAGGCCGCTGGCCGTGGACACCGATGCATTGCGGCGGCGCCTGTACCAGCTGCCGCTCGAACGCCTCGAAGACCCTACACTGGCGAGCGTTTTCCGAACGACGCGCGAGGAACTTGCGCGCAAGCTGACCATGCTCGACGACCGCAATACGCAACGCTTCCTCTACGGCAGCCTCGGCGTGTTCGGTACGGTTGAACCACCGTTGCTCGATCTGGCGCGCAGAATGCTGGAGCGAATCCCGGCTTCGGGTGATGAAGTGGCTGAGAGCGGTGACGACCGGCCGTCTGTAGTCTCGGGGCGCATAGATGCGGAGGGGTTTCTGGCGCGTGCACAGCTGGAACTGGACAGCTATCGCCAGCGGTTGGAGTCCTTCGATTCCGAAGCGGTGGTACGCGATGACATATCGGGACTGATGGTGTCCAGCGGCAACCTTCTGATCGGCAGGCGGGTGAAGGTTCCGTTGCACCGGGTTGAGGCGCTGCTCCAGCACGAGATAGGCACGCACGTCGTGACATTCGCGAACGGCAAGGCACAACCACTGGGGCTCCTGGCAACCGGACTGGCTGGCTACGAGGAGCTTCAGGAGGGCATGGCGGTGCTCGCCGAGCACCTGGTAAATGGGCTGGACAGAAGCCGGATTCGCCTGTTGGCGGCAAGGGTGGTGGCAGTGCGATCGGTTGTGGAGGGTGCCGAATTCGTGGACACCTACCGTGAGTTGACGCGCGAGTGTGGAATTAGCCCTGCAACGGCATTCACGGTGACCATGCGAGTACACCGGGGAGGCGGGCTTACGAAGGACGCCGTGTACCTGCGCGGACTCGTGAGGCTCCTGGACTACCTGGCTGATGGTGGCGAGTTCAGGCCGCTGTATGTCGGCAAGGTTGCATTCGAGCAGCTGCCGCAGATTCGCGAGCTGCTCTGGCGCGAGTACCTGAAGCCGCCGGCGCTGCGGCCGAATTATCTGAATGCTCCCGGTGCTCGCGTGCGTCTCGCGCGCCTGCGTTCACCGCACTCCGTACTGGACCTTATCCCTGACGCATGAACATGAGAATCTGCTTTGTGGTAAACGACATCGGTACGGAGCGCGCCGAGTTCACGACCACCCGGCTGGCGGTTACGGCGCTTGCAATGGGGCATGAGTCGTGGTACGTGGACGTGGGCGACTTTGCCTATGATCCGGATGCCACGATTGCCGTGCGCGCGCGGAGTGCTCCGCGACAGAAGTATTCCTCGCGCGAGAACTTCCTCCAGGCGCTGCAGGGTGACAAGGCAGTCAAGGAGCGGCTGCACCTGAACGACGTGGACGTACTTCTCCTGCGAAATGACCCGGCGGAGGATGCGCTGGAGCGTCCGTGGGCTGCGCAGAGTGGTGTGGTATTCGGCAGACGGGCATCCCGGCAGGGAGTGATCGTGCTGAACAACCCGCAAGGTCTTTCACGGGCGATGAACAAGATGTACTTCCAGGATTTTCCGGAGGAGGTGCGCCCCAGGACACTCATCACGCGTGATCGCGACGACATCAAGGAGTTCGCGCGTGAGCAGGGTGGCACGATCGTGCTCAAGCCGCTGCAGGGCTCCGGTGGCCAGAACGTCTTCCTCGTGAGGCCGGACGACGGCTCGAACCTCAACCAGATGATAGAGGCGATAAGCCGCGATGGCTACGTGGTGGCACAGGAGTACCTTTCCGAAGCCGTGGATGGTGACTCGCGCGTGTTCATGATGAATGGCTTGCCGCTGATGACGAAGGGCAAGTATGCAGGCGTGAGGCGGATTCGTTCGGAGGGTGACATGCGCAGCAACGTGCATGCTGGTGGCAGCATTGCGCCCCTCAAGATGGACGACAGGATAATGCGAATTGCGGAGATCATTCGTCCCAAGCTCGTGATGGACGGAATGTTTCTCGTTGGGCTGGATATCGTGGGAGACAAGCTGATGGAGGTGAATGTCTTCAGCCCCGGTGGCCTGGGCAGCGCCCAGGAGTTCGAGAAGGTGGACTTCACGCGCACTGTGATCGAGGCGCTGGAGCGAAAGGTGAGTTACGCTGCGCAGTACCGGCGGAGTACGGACATGGCGGTGATCGCGATGCTGTAGGTTCCGGGAACCGGCACGTAGCGCCCGGTGGAGGATCCGCACGCGATTGTATTGGTCGTTTGCAGCGATCATTCGCTGCGAACATAGCATTCAGCGCGGGCGCGACTTGCACAACGCCGGTCCGCGCTGAACTTGTAGATGGTTGCCTCATGCAACACTCGTCCGGAAACCATCTGACCTACTGTGCATTAATGACTCTGCTTTCCAGGGCCGGCAGGATTCTCCCCGCGGTATTTCTGGTATCTGCCTGCATGAATGCAGGTCCCGATGGGACCGCGGATACTGCCGGGAGTGTGAACGTCGTTGAGGGTACTTCAATTTCCTTTCCGAGTGCCCTGCAGCTTGCGGAGCAGTACCGTGCATCCGGGCTGGAGTCACGCAGGTTCACCCACACGGAGCTGTGGACTGCAATGGCGCCCGCGCTTCAATCGCCCGCGCTCAGCGTGAAGGAGATTGGCCGGTCGCTGCACGGTCGCGAGATTCGCGCGGTGACGTTCGGAAGCGGCCCCACCACGGTTCTGCTCTGGTCGCAGATGCATGGCGACGAGACAACGGCGAGCATGTCGCTGGCGGACATATTCGGGTTCCTGGCAAGCGACGAGCCTAACGAAATGCGCGATCGCATCGCACAGGAGCTGACGATCGTATTCGTTCCGATGCTCAACCCGGACGGCGCAGAGCGGTTCCAGCGGCACAACGCAGCCGGGGTAGACGTGAATCGTGACGCCCGCAATCTGCAGACTCCCGAAGCACGTACACTGAAAACGCTGCGCGATTCCATCCAGCCTGACTTCGGCTTCAACCTGCACGACCAGAATGCACGTACACGCGCGGGCAGGGACGGCGTTCAGGTTGGAATCGCGCTGCTCGCCCCGGCGTACAATGCCGAGCGTGAGTACAACGACGTCCGTTCGCGTGCGCGGCTGGTTGCGTCCACCATGACAAGCGGGCTGGTTGGCGAGATTCCGGGTCGCGTTGCGCGCTACGACGACACGTTCAATCCGCGTGCGTTCGGTGATCTCATGCAGACCTGGGGCACGAGCACCGTGCTGATCGAGGCTGGTGCACTTCCGGACGATCCGGAAAAGCAGCGTTTGCGTACCTTGAACGCCGCGGCCATTCTCGTGGCGCTCGACGCAATCGCAACGGGCACCTATGCGAACGCGAGTGCGGCAACGTACGACGACCTTCCGCAGAACACCGGCGGAGCCATGGATGTGCTGATTACCGGCGCACAGCTGGTGATTCCCGGGCAGCCACCCATGCAGCTGGACATCTCGGTGAACTATGACGACGCAGTCGCACGCACCGGAGGAGTAGTACGGGAGGTAGGAGACCTGCAGGGCGTAATCGCGATCGACACGCTGGCGCTGGACGGCATGTTCCTGCACCCTGAGCCCGAGGCACTGGTGGGCTCACGAAACAAGCACTGGCTCACGGTGGGCGCGAAGGCAAAGTTCACGGTGCGACGCGGAAGCGAGCCGGCAAGCGAGCTGGTGAGCAGGATCGACCGGTAAGTAGCTTGCCCGGTCGCCGTCACGGATGGTGAGATAGTTCGAACGGCTCTTGATGGATGGAGCCGCCAGCCGGGACGGCACGGCTCTGGCCGGAAGCATGGGCACTGGTTCCACCACGATGTGTGGTGCGCAACCGGTGCCCATTTCCATTATGCTTGCCGGATATGACAAAACCAGGCAATAAGATGACGGATACTGAAAGCGGCGAAGTAACCCCCGCCGCAGGATTCGAGGACCTTGGGCTGGACCCGAGAGTTCTCGACGCACTCACTGCACTCGGCTACGAGGAACCTACGCCGGTGCAGCGTGAGGCAATACCCCCGCAGCTGGCTGGGAAGGACCTTCTTGCCCAGGCTGCCACGGGAACCGGGAAGACGGCTGCGTTTGCACTCCCGCTGCTGCATCGGATACGGCCGGACGCGCCCGCCAGCCAGCGGACGTCTGCGCTCGTGCTGGTGCCCACACGCGAGCTCGCCATGCAGGTTGCCGAGGCCGTGCATCGTTACGGCAAGGGACTCGGCGCAGTTGCACTGCCGGTGTACGGCGGTGCGAGCCTGGACACACAGGTAAGGTCACTGCGACGTGGCGTGGACGTCGTTATCGCAACACCGGGGCGAGCGCTGGATCACATTCGGCGTGGCACGCTGAAGCTGGGCCATGTTGGCACCGTGGTTCTGGATGAGGCGGACGAAATGCTGGACATGGGATTTGCCGAAGACCTCGATGCAATCCTGGAAGCAACTCCGGCAGAGCGACAGACTGCCCTGTTCTCAGCCACGCTTCCGCCAAGGATTGCCGAGATCGCGCGGCGGCACCTGCGAGATCCCGTGAAGGTGCGCATAGATCGTGAGGCGATGCCGGCAGGAGAGGCTCCTCGCGTGAGGCAGGTGGCATACATCGTTTCGCGAGCGCACAAGCTCGCGGCGCTCGGTCGTGTTCTGGACGTGGAGAATCCCACGTCTACCATAGTTTTCTGCAGGACGCGCACGGAGGTAGACCAGCTTACCGAGACCCTGAATGCGCGCGGATATCGTGCGGAGGCGCTGCACGGCGGGTTGTCGCAGGAACAGCGTGATCGCGTGATGCGGAAGTTCCGTTCGAACACCGCAGACCTGCTGGTTGCAACGGACGTTGCCGCACGCGGACTGGATGTAGAGCACGTATCGCACGTGGTGAACTATGACGTTCCGTCTGCGGCGGAGTCGTACGTGCACCGCATTGGCAGAACTGGCCGTGCGGGACGTGAGGGCGTTGCCATCACGCTCGCCGAGCCGCGCGAGCACCGCATGCTGCGCAATATCGAACGCCTCACGCGGCAGCGGATCGAGATTGCCACCGTTCCGACGGTTGCAGACCTTCGTGCGCGCAGGCTGGAGGTAACGCGTGCAGGGTTGCGCGAGATACTTCTTGGCGAAGACGTGGACCAGTTCCGGATAGTGGTGGAATCGCTCGCCGAGGAGTTCGACGTAATGGATGTGGCTGCGGCCGCAGTGAAAATGGCGGACGCGTCTGAACGCATTGACGATGACGAGGAGATTCCCGCAGCCACTGTGCGTCCGGAGCGATCTCGCGATGACCGTGGCGGACGGGAAGGTCGTTTCTCGCGCGACGGAAAGGTGAGCCGCGGAACGGGCAGGGCGGAGCGCGCAGGTGCGGGCGATCGCACGCGTGAGCGCCCGGCGCGCAAGGGGCAAGACGCAGCGGACGATCGCAGACCGGCTCGTCGGGAGCGTGGGCAGGAGTGGCCTTCCGCGCGCATTTTCGTGGGAGCCGGGAGAAAGGCGAAGGTGCGGCCGGCGGACCTGGTTGGAGCAATCACGGGCGAGGCAGGAGTGGACTCCCGAGTGATCGGCGCCATCCACATTTTCGATCGCCATTCGCTGGTGGACGTTCCGGACCAGCTTGCAGACGAGATCGTGGACGCTCTGCGAAGCTCGACGATCAAGGGCAAGCGACTGCTGGTGAAGAGGGATCGGGAGCGGTAGTCCCGACTCATTGGGGTGCCGGCGCTTCGCGGATCTTTCGAGAGGCGCACTCATCAATAAGGCCGGGGTGGATTCGGGGTTACGCAGTGACACCGATTCGGTAGGATGGACGTAGGGCAGTCCATCGAGATCGTTCCCACTCCACTTCGTGCCCTAATGACCACACGACGTGACTTCCTGGTGCAGGGCGGTTCCGGCTTTGCCGCGGCCGCCCTTGCCGGTAGCGCCCTGGGCGCCTTTCCGCGGCTGCTGAACGCCGCGCCGCCGCCCACAGACGGAGCCCTGGCAACCTTCACGAACCAGGCTTCAACGAATGAACTGATGGCCGAGGCGCTCAATGCGGCAAAGTCGGCCGGAGCGAGCTACGCAGACGTGAGGGTGAGCCGTCAGCAGCAGAACTTTGTGTTGACGCGCGAGCAGCAGGTTCAGAATATCGTGGATACGGACTCGCTCGGGATCGGAGTGCGTGCGCTGGTGGATGGTACGTGGGGCTTTGCCGCCACGAGGCATCTCACGAGGGAGGCCGCCGCATCGGCGGCACGTGAGGCGACAGCCATCGCAAAGGCTTCTCGAGTGGCGCGCGACCAGGCTGTTGAGTGGCTGCCGTCTCCGGTATTCGCGAACGTGCACTGGAAGGGGAGCTTTACTTCCGATCCGTGGGATGTGCCGGTGGAAGACAAGGCAGACCTGCTGATTCGCGCGAACGCCGAGGCGATGAAGGCGGACGGTGTTCGCTTCGTATTCAGCGGGCTCTTCTTCGTGAAGGACGAGCGCAACTACGCGAACAGTGACGGCTCGATCATACGGCAGGATGTCGTTCGCTCGTGGCCGATCATGCAGGTTACTGCGGTGAGTTCGGACTTCTCGGATTTCCAGAACCGCGAGAATGTGGCTGCGCCAATGGCACGTGGCTGGGAGTACGTGCTGGAGTGCGATCTGGTGGGCAACGCCGAGCGGTGGGGCACGGAAGCGGCCCAGAAACTCAGTGCGCGTCCGGTGGACGTTGGCCGCTATGACCTGGTGCTCGCGCCGGACAACATGTGGCTCACCATACACGAGAGCATCGGTCACCCCACCGAGCTGGATCGTGCAATGGGTTACGAGGCCAACTATGCCGGCACGAGCTTCGTGGCGCCGCCCGAGGAGCAGCTGGGCAAGCTGCGGTATGGTCCCGAGTTCATGAATATCCAGGGTGACAGGTCGCAGCCCGGGTCACTCGCTGCGGCGGGCTGGGACGACGACGGTGTGCAGCCTGACGAGTTCCTGATCGTGAAGGATGGCATCTTCAACGACTATCAGACCACGCGCGAGCAGGCACCGTGGCTGCGCTGGTGGTACGAAAGAGAGGGCAGGCCGGTAAGGTCGCACGGATGTTCCTATGCGCAGGGTTGGGAAAGCGTACAGTTCCAGCGAATGCCCAACGTGTCGCTGCTGCCGGGAGAGGCGGACATCTCGCAGGACGACATCATTTCAGATACCGATCGCGGCATCCTGATCATTGGCGACGGGTCATTCTCGATTGATCAGCAGCGCTACAACGCG
>DATGOL010000086.1:0-8729 GCA_035306065.1 Gemmatimonadales bacterium
CGCATGGCGCTCTCGTTATGGAATATGGGGGGCGCTTCCCCTGGCGTTCATGGTACAGATGCTGGTTGCCAACATGAGCGGCAACAACCTGACGTTCAAGTTGTACTTTCTCTTTCAGGCATTCGCCATCGCATCGATGAGTATGCCGCTGGCTGTCAAGACACCTCGCATTCGGAGGTCAGTATGAGTGTGGCAAGCAGTGTGTCGGTACGGGAAGCAACGTCTCGTGAGGCGACTGAGTGGGACAGTATTGTAAAGCGGTTTCCCAACCATCGGATCACACATCTTACTCCCTGGATCAATTCGCTCGTTGACGCTGGAATCGGGAAACCATTGCTGCTTGTCACTGAGCGTGATGGAGACATCGTGGCCTGCACGCCAGGGTTGCTCACCAGGCTCGGGCCGTTACGTCTCTTTGGCTCGCCGCTTCCCGGCTGGCAAACGCTCGGAATGGGGCCCGCGTTCGATCCTTCACGCATTGGTTCGCACGAACTCGTGAGTGGAGTGGTGTCCTACGTGGAGAGGAAGCACGGAGTGCACCACATCGAGATGGTAAGTAATTCACTGGCGGTGAACGATATGGAGTCGCTCGGATTTCGCGAGGAGCTGCTCATCAGCCTGGTTGCACCCATGAACCCGCACGACGTACAGGGAACCTTCAAGGCAATGAAGGACAGCGCGAAGCGGAACATCAAGCGAGCGGAGAAGAAGCTCGGGCTGCTGGTGCGTTTCGAAGACGACGAAGATTTCGTGCAGGAGCATTACGATCAGATCACCGAGGTGTTTGCACGCGGTGGCAACGTGGTTCCGTTTGGAATGACGCGTTTCCGTGCCTTCATGGACAGGATGCGAGACGCCGGCTCTCTCGTGGCTCTCTCCGTTCTTCTCCCGGACAACGAGACGCGTATTGCAACAGGAACTTTCACCATCGCGTCTGATGAACTCGTCCTGTGGATGTGGGCGCACCGCACCGCCTATCGCTGGCACCGTCCGAGTGAGCTGTTGACATGGAGTGCGATGAAAAAGGGGATGGAAGCAGGCTGTACGTCCGTGGACTTCATGGGGCGAGGAGACTTCAAGGCCGTTTTTGGCGCTACGCCGAACCTGGATAAGCATCGGTGGGTGCGTAGTCGTTTTCCGGTTCTCGTGCAGGCACGCGACCTGGCGCAGCGCGGATATCGCTGGCAACAGGCGGCGCGCGGCCGCCTGGCGCGAATGCGCTATGAGATGGCTGGCGCGTTCAGGCCGGAAGTGGAGGGAGGCGCGGGCGCTGGAGGTGGGACTGCGGAATCGTCCGGCAGTTCGGGCACTGCTGCTGCCATTGACGGGGGCCAGGATGGATCTCGTGCCAGCGGCTGACGATTCGGGGAAGCCACTCCGTGTACTGATGATTACCAGCGAGTGGCCGAAGCCGGGAGTTTCCATAACGCCGCACTTCATAAAGCGTCAGGCGGAGTTCCTGCAGGCTGCGGGCATTGATGTTGATGTCTTCGACTTTCGAGGAGAACGCCGGTTCAGGAACTATGCAACCGCCTGGCTCGGCGTTCAGAGGCGACTTGCCGCATCGCACTATGACCTGGTGCACGCACAGTTCGGGCAGAGTGGAGTGCTCGCACTTCCCAAGCGGTTGCCGCTGGTGGTAACCATGCGCGGCAGTGACGTGCTTGGTATAGTCGGCCCGGACGGCCGCCATCTTCGCAAGGGAAAACTGCTGCAGGCAGCCAGCAGGCTGGTTGCACGCCGCGCCGATGCCGTGATTGCAGTGTCGGAGCATATGCGACCGCACATAGGAGCCGACATTCCGGTTCAGGTAATTCCGTCAGGAATCGATTTTGACCTGTTCCGCCCCATCGATCAGGCGGAGGCGCGTCATCGCCTGGGGCTGCCGCTGGATGAGAAGATCATTGTGTTCGTTGGGAAACCTGCCCAACCTCGCAAGAGATTCTGGCTGGCACAACAGGCCGTGGAAGTTCTGTCCAGAACCATGCCTGTCCGGTTGCATGTGGCATGGGCCAGGCCTCACGACGAAATACCCTGGCATCTGGCGGCTGCCGATGTCCTGCTGTTTACTTCCATGCAGGAAGGTTCGCCGAATGCCGTCAAGGAGGCTCTTGCGTGCAACCTTCCTGTGGTATCGGTGAACGTGGGCGACGTGCCGGAACGTCTTGCCTCCATTGAAGGTTGTGAGCTCTGCCAGAACGAACTCCCCGAAACCATAGCTACCGCCCTGGAAAGGTCACTGCGCCGAGGGAGCCGGGTGGAAGGGCGTGCAGCTGTGAGGCACCTGGACGAGAGGAACATCACGGAGCAGGTGATCGCTGTCTACAATCGCGTTTTGAAGCATGAGCGGTTGAGTGGCGCTCGCACGCAAGGCGAGACTGTTGCAACTACTGCCTGATTCAGGTGGAAGTGCCCAAATGCAGGCATGGCCGGCAGGGTGATTACCCCGCCGGCCATGCTTGTTCATGCTCATCCAGGCAACACAGTCACCTGGCTGTCAGAGGAACCTACCGATACTGGTACGCTCCCACAGCGATCGAACCGCTGCGCGATGCGCCGGAGTAATCGGTGCCGAACGAGTAACCCGACAGCCCCATGCCGATGGCCGGGCTTCCCGACTGCAGACGCAGGTCGCTCAGGTACGAGCGGAACATCGGATCGGCAACCTTGTTGCCGCTCATCCGGCTGGACGTAGTGTTCTCGATGCCCCGGCGCGACGTTGCACTCGAGTGCCACGTGAGGTTGTTGAGAACGTTGTTGCTGTTGCCGGCGATTACACGAATCTGGTCCTGGTCCCTGCCGTCGCCGTTGTTCATGGCGATGTTGTTCACGAGGGTGATACGATCACCGTCGTTCACCAGGATGCCCGTGGAGCCATTTCCAACCACCGTGTTGTGTGCAACGGTTACGTCATACACTCCAGGCCCGCTGTTGTCGTGCAGCGAGAGACCACGTGCGGCATTGCGCACCAGCAGGTTGTTGGCAATCACGTTGCCGGTACCCGTGGTGGTCTTGAAGTAGATGCCGTGGTCGTGCTGATTGCTCCGGCCGTTGTCGTGGATGTAGTTGTGCGTGATGATCATGTGATGCGACTCATCAACGCTGAGTCCCGCATGATAATCTCCATTGCGAATCACGTTTTTCGTGAAGGTCACGTGATGGAGGTCGTGCAGGTACACCTGGTTCGTGTTGCCGTCAATCGGGCCTTCGAACACAAGGTTGGTGATTGTGGTATAGCTGGCACTTGAGCGGAACTGCCGCTTGATTATGGCGGTTTCGCCCGGATATCCGCTCAGCGTGACGTTGGCAGACGAACTGCCACCAGCGGTCATCCTGCCACCATTCGGATAGGTGCCACCGCGAACCCAGATGGTGTCGCCAGGCCTGATCTTGCCGCCAGCACCGGAGAGAGCAGTCGCGAGGTCCCAGGGCGACGACATGGTTCCCGAATTGCCGCTACGGCCGGACGGGGACACGAAGTAGCCTGAGGTGGGAGCGCCGGGTACCACGACCTCGTCAACTGGCGGCGCCGTGACGGTGAATCGGGCGGTATCGGCAAATGCACCCGAAGTTGCAATGATCAGCGCTGCACCCGCGGCGCGGGCACTGGCGCGTCCGGATGACGTTACTGTGGCCACCGATGTATTGGTGCTCTTCCAGGTGAACACGGCGTCTCCCATCGTCTTCCCGGATGCATCGCGAGCAGTTGCGCTGAACTGCTGCGATTCGCCCACTTCGGCGGAAGCGGATCCCGGGGAAACCGCAACAGATGCTACCGTTGGCGTCGGATCGGGTTCCGGTTCTCCATCGGAATCATCGGACCCATCGTCAGACTTGCCGTCATCGGAACCGTCTGAGCCGCCGGACCCATCGCTCGGCGTCTCGTCGTCAGAGCCATCACCCGGCTCCAGTGGTGCCGGAGCGCTGCCGGAGCCGGCTTCGGCCCGCTTGTCAGACGCTGCGATTGTTACGTGATCCCATTGCATGCTCATGCTGGAGGATACGCGATCTCCGCCGCCACCCCACTTCGGCTTCCAGTCCATCTCGTCGAACCAGTCAGCTGAGCGACTGACGAGCTCGACATTCGAATAGCTAAGTACTTTCTCGCCGTTGAGCGATACCTCTACGAGACCATCCTTCTGGCCTACGGTATTCGCTCGCACCGAAACGCGCCAGTGCTGCCATTCGCCGCGAACCACTTCCGCGCCGGAAATGACGTTCGGCTTGAGTTCATCGCGGCTGTCCGGAGCACCCCACAGAGATACTGCCGGAGTGAGCTTGCCCTTGCCTGTGCCCTGTGCTTCGAATGCAAGGCGCTTGCGGCCATCCACATTGATCGTGAAGATGACGCTGGCTGCCCGGCGCGGGCCCTGCCAGTTGGACGAGACCTTATTCCAGAGGTCGATGCTTATGGTGCGTGCCTTGATGTCGAATTCGCGCTTGGCACGCGCCGGCTCCGATCCGCCGGAGAGTCCGGCCGGAAAGGTCATCTGCGCAACATTGGACGGGGACCTGGGGGCTCCCGTGACCGATACGATCTGCAGGTTTCTGGACGACTTGTACTCAGTGACATTCCAGCCTTCGGAGCCGCGGTCGTCGCGCGAGCTCTTTGCGAGGCTGTTGAATGCCCGATCGCTCACCAGAGTCAGAGCACCCTCGGCAAAATCGCTGCCGGCTTCGATGGCGAAGCTGGGGGACTCCGGGGCTGTTGCGGGATCCGCGCATGCGAGCGCTAGCGCGGGGGCGAAAGCCAGAATCGACTTCCAGGCCCGGGAGGCAGCAGTGTTCACAGATACTTCTCCGTGTGCTGTCCGTTATGGCGGCCCGACGAGCGTTGAATCACCGGACGGTGAATCGGTAGCCTCGTAGCTTTGCGTCCCCGGTTTTCACCGGATTTGCCCTTGTCGCGCGTTCAGCCCCGAAGGGACCTGCGATCCTGCCGTACTACGGAACGTTGGGTATTGGGCCGCGAGTTACGGCCGGTTCAAGCGTTGCCTCGAGTCCGCCTTCGGACTCGCGCGGCAACGGGTGACTCAATACGAGCGCAGAATCGCCTAGCCACCTGCACACGTATGAACGCCCTTAGGGACGCCCGGAAGTAACGTAACGGCCGCTCTCAACTGTTGGAATGCCGTGGATAACGACCGTCAACCGCATTCGTAACGGTGAGGTGATGCTCATCACGCTCAGGTATTCGGCGAGTGGGCCCACCACAGTGTATAGCGGGCTATGCACCCAGCCGTTGCATGCTCAATGCAGACGAGCCGCCTCGGGCACTGTAACAGCCTGCGGCAGCATGACTTACGGCGTTGCCCAAGCTGCCGGGTCCAAGTGCATGAGCCATGCACTGCCTTTCGCCGTCGGACCACTGCTGATGACGGCAGTTATCGCCTCCGATTCGGGGAACGGGAACCGGGGAGAATGCCTTGCGTGTGTCGGTTGTGGTACCGTGCAGGAACGAAGCCAGGCACATCCGCGCATGTCTCGACTCAATTCTCGCGACTGACTATCCGCTGGATCAGTTGGAGATTCTGGTGGCGGACGGCGCGAGTGATGACGGCACGCGTGAAATACTGAACGAATTCCAGAGCGCTCACGGCGGTGGCGAGTCCGGCCCGGTATTCCGGATCCTGGACAACCCGCGCCGCATTACTCCGTGCGGGTTGAACGCAGCCATCCCTGCCGCACGAGGCGACGTGATCGTTCGGATGGATGCGCACGCCACCTATCCGCCCGACTACATCCCGGTTCTTGTGAGCGCGCTCGAGGAGACGGGCGTTGCAATCGTCGGTGCCCGCATCGAAACGGTGCCTGCGGACGACGGGGCAGTCGCGCGCGCAATAGCCACCGGGATGTCCCACCCGTTCGGTGTTGGTCCCAGCCGCTTCAGAATCGGTACCGCGGAGCGACGGCTGGTGGATCATCTGCCGTTCTTTGCCTGCCGCAGCGAACTGTTTCGCCAGGCAGGACTCTTCGACGAGGAACTCGTGCGCAACCAGGATGGCGAATTCAGCTCACGCGTGAGGCGGGCGGGCGGCGAGATCATGCTCATACCCAACGCGGTCGCGAGCTATTTCGCGCGCGACTCCATACGCCGGCTTGGTCGCACGCTATTTCAATACGGCTACTACAAGCCGCTGACCGCACGAAAGATCGGGCGAGTGATGACCGCTCGCCAGCTGGTTCCACCGCTCTTCGTACTGGCGCTCGCCACGCTCTCAGTGCTGCAGTTCTTCTGGGTGCCAGCCGCGGTGTCCCTGGCAGCGTGCATAGGGCTGTACCTGCTGGCGGTACTTGCATTCAGCGTGCTGTCCCTTCGCAGCCTTCCAGCGCGTGCGGCCGCAGTGCTGCCGGTAGTGTTTCCCGTTATGCACCTCTGCTACGGATACGGATACCTCAAGCGTCTCGTCGAGTTTGCCGTTCGCCCTTCCGGCGCGACCATGGACGCGGTCAGCATGCCGCTCTCCCGATGATCGTACCACCTGCCGAGGCCAGGGCGGCCAACATGGCACAGCATGCAACGCTCGGCTACCACGAGGTTACAGAGCAGCCGCTCACGTCAGGCTTCGTGCGCCGAGGCGCAGCTCGATTCACGCTTACGCCTGCTGCGTTCGCATCGCAACTGGATGCGATACTGGCCGGGAAGCAGCTGCCGCGGCTCGTCACCGAACTGGATCCGGGCCGCGCAGGAAGGCACCTGTTGCTCTCGTTCGATGACGGGGGGCGAAGTGCAATGCACAGTGCGCACGAACTCGAGCGTCGAGGGTGGAGAGCACACTTCTTCATCATCACATCAAGGATCGGGGAGCGCACCTTCCTGGCAGAGAATGACATACGCCAGCTGCATGCGATGGGTCATGTAGTAGGCAGTCACTCACACACTCACCCGAACATCATCCGCGAACTGCAGCCCGATCAGATTCTCCGCGAATGGCAGGAGAGTACAGATCGGCTGGAGCAGTTGCTTGGGGCACCCTGCCAGACGGGGGCAGTACCCGGAGGACACACGTCCGCTGCTGTTGAGATGGCGGCAGCTGAGTCTGGGCTGAGACACCTGTTCACCTGCACTCCCACCCTGCGATCAAGGATGGTGGGGGACTGTCGGGTGTACGGGCGGGTGCTCGTAAGGCGGGAAATGTCAACGCACACGGTAGCGAACCTGGCATGCTTCCGCGGCTGGGAGCGGCAGTTCCTTGTAAGACGCAGCAAGGATGTGCTCAGAAGTGGCATGCCATGGCTGTTCCGCGCATGGACCGGCCGAATGGCAGAGGAAGTAACACCGGGAGGCTGAAGTATCCGCTGCCGCACGATGTAGCGCGGCAGCGAGACTCGCTGGAATGCAAGCGCAGGTTTGAGCAACTGCGTATGGACGAAACGAGCATGGATCTGCCACAGAAGCCCGAAACGGATCTCGATCTTACAGCGCCGCCGAGCATCAGGCACGACAACCAGAACACGTCACCATTTGTCAGGAACATCGGCGAGCGGACGGAGTCCTGGATTGACGACGTGCAGTCGCCGCTTCCCGTGCATCGGGAACCGGGGGTTCTGCCCGGCTCACTCATCGATCGCAGCTCGCCAGACAGTACTCGCGTCCGGCGGGACGAAGGCACGCCGGAAGGAAACCTACGCCGCCACGTTCTCCGAGCCGCCTTACGTATCGCCACCTTGCTCGCAACCGACCTGGCTGCGTTCGGAGTGGTGCTCGCCAGCATGCGCATAATCGGGCTCGACTGGGTTCGAACTTCCGCAACCAGCGGGGTAGGCTACCTGCTCAATCCCGAGGGGGTAAAGCCGTTCATTCTGGCACTTGCAGTCGGACTCGCTGCAAGCGGCAGCTACGGCTTTGGGGACAAGCGGCGTGACGGGGGCCGCATTTTCGTGGGGTGCGCGCTTGCCGCGTGCATCTTCTCCTGGAGGCAACTGTGGGAGTCTCCACAGCTCGTCGGGCTGGAGTTGCTGCTCCTCGTAGTTACACTCGGCTCGGTGCTCGTGGTGGCTCGTTACGTTCTCGATCGCCTGATACGACGCCGTCGCGCACGTACCCGCATTGCCGCACGGGCGGTACTCGTGGGTAGTCCGGCTGATTGCGTCAGGGTCTACACCGAGCATCTCGTTAACGAGAACGACTTCATG
The DNA here is from genome assembly GCA_035306065.1 of Gemmatimonadales bacterium. GTDB lineage: Bacteria > Gemmatimonadota > Gemmatimonadetes > Gemmatimonadales > Gemmatimonadaceae > JBBQHX01. The sequence goes on from DATGOL010000086.1 coordinate 8,137, forward strand.
GTTCTCGGGTTCGTGGATGCCAGCAATGGCCCCGCCACTCCTGAAGCGCTGGGAAGGGAGCGGGACCTGGACAGCCTTCTGCGGGACAATGGCGCAGATACCGTGATACTCTGCGGGTCTCCGGGCGCCTCGTGCATCGAGCGCGTGGTTCGCGCGGCAACGGTGGAAGGCTGCGAGCTTCTCGCGGTTACACACGCGTTCGATGTGCCGGGTGTGCGTCCCGCAATCGTGTGGCGTCGCGGGCGGCCCCTGCTGGAACTGCGTACGGAAGCCAGACGCGGGCAGGAGCTGCTCGTCAAGCGCGTGTTCGACATCGTCGCGTCATCAATACTGCTCGTTCTCCTTTCCCCGTTGCTCGCTGCGGCGGCAATTGCCATCCGGCTGGAGAGCCCGGGGCCGATCATCTTCGGGCACCTGCGTGCAGGCAAGCATGGCAATTTTTTCAGGTGCCTCAAGTTCCGGTCGATGTATCCGGATGCGGAGGCGAGGCTGCATTCGGACCCCCAACTGTATGAGCAGTATCTGCAGAACGACTTCAAGCTGCCGCCGGACGCTGACCCGCGCATAACGCGCACGGGTCGCTTCCTGAGGCG